>CAIOCC010000080.1 GCA_903856555.1 uncultured Bacteroidota bacterium | reverse complement strand
TTGCGGTCCAGTTGCAATTCCATGTTACCCGTTCCCTTGAACTCCTCAAAGATGACCTCGTCCATTTTGGAACCCGTATCAATCAGCGCCGTGGCCAAAATCGTCAACGATCCGCCGCCTTCGATGTTTCGGGCCGCCCCAAAAAACCGCTTGGGTTTGTGAAGGGCGTTGGCGTCCACACCTCCCGAAAGAATCTTGCCGGAGGCAGGCTGTACGGTGTTATAGGCCCTGGCCAATCGAGTGATGGAGTCCAAAAGAATGACGACATCGTGTCCGCATTCAACCATTCGTTTGGCCTTCTCTAACACAAGATTGGCGATGCGAACATGTTTGTCAGCCGGTTCGTCGAAGGTAGAGGCAATCACCTCGGCATTCACCGAGCGAGCCATATCGGTGACTTCTTCGGGACGTTCATCAATCAGCAAAATGATGAGATAAACCTCCGGGTGATTAAAGGAAATAGAATTGGCTACATCCTTGAGCAGGAATGTTTTACCGGTTTTGGGCTGGGCGACTATCAAGCCGCGCTGGCCCTTGCCAATCGGGGTGAAAAGGTCCATGATCCGCATGGACAAATTCTCGGCACGATGGGTCAAACGAAGTTGTTCGTTGGGGAAAAGTGGTGTTAAATAATCAAAGGGGACCCGATCCCTGATCTGAGCTGGGCTAAGCCCGTTGATGGTATCAACTCCTGTTAAGACATAAAATTTTTCGCCATCGCGCGGTGGTCGGACCTTGGCCTTCACCGTATCACCTGCTTTGAGACTGTAACTCTTGATCAGTTGGGATGGAACATAAACATCGTCCGGTGAACCTAGGTAATGGTAGTCCGAGGAACGCAAGTAGCCAAAGCCTTCGGGCATGGGTTCCAAGACTCCTTCAATTTCGACCACTGTTTCGAACGAATAACGATCAACCGGGCGCGTTTCCTTTTTTTCACCGTCTTTGTCGCGGGGTCTTTCCCAATCTTTGGGCCGGTTCCCTGGACGCTGGTCCTGAAAGCCTGGCCGATCCGTGCGTTGATCCCGGGGCTCCCGGTTATCGCGGGGCTCGCGGTTGTCCCGGGGCTCACGGTTATCGCGGGGCTCCCGGTTATCGCGGGGTTCACGATTGTCCCGAGGCTCCCGGTTATCGCGGGGTTCACGATTGTCCCGGTGCTCCCTTTTTTCCCTAAAGGAACGCGCATCGCGAGGGCTGGCATCGGGACCTTGGGAGCCATTGTTACGAAAATCCGTGGCATTGTCATCCGTTTTGGATGACTCATTGCCAAGGTTATCCTCCATTGCTGTAGAAGACTCGGAATCGCCCCCTTCGCTGCCAACCGTTGGTTCAACAAATGCGCCAAAAAGGTCTTGCTCGGGTTCGGGGATAATAGGCTCGGGGCCCGTTTCTATTTCTGGTAATAGCTCCCGTTTGGAAGCGTCCAAGCGAGGCCTGCCCCGAGGTCTAGTCGGTTGGAGCACGATGTTTTCGGACTGGGCACTTGGGGGCTGGGAATCTGCTTCTGGTTTGTTTTTGCGGGGTCTACCCCGACCTTTGGATTCGGTCACGCTTGAAATTTAATGGAACATGGAAGAAAAGAGGAGATATGGCGTGAATTAAAAGGCGTCAGGGACGGCCCTGATGCGAATTGAATCAGCCTGCAATGCTTTTAAAAAAAAATCGCATACCCTAGGGTATCGAATGGTTGATTAGAATAAATGAGGTGAATGGGAGTCCCTTTTAGAACAAATAAGGGATAATGTTAACCAAATATACATCCGTCGATTTATATTTCCAAAAGAAATATAAACTTTTGATAAAAAATACCTTTTTATTCAAAAGCCTGGGGGTTGGATTCCTGATCGTTTTCTTCCTGTCCCTGGAGCATCGCGCCGACACCGACACCACCCTGCGTCGCCAACATTCGGACCCTACCCGAGTTGACGCCGTGATGAACCGGGTCGAGAAGCTTTACCGAACCCAACCCGGACAGGCTCTGCGGATGCTAGAAGACCTGGGGCCCCGAAACCGATTGGGCATAAACCAAAGAGGTACGTGGCACCTTCTAAAATCCAAATGCTATCAGCGCCAAAACAAATACCAACTAAGCATTGAGGAGGCCTTGATGGCCGAAACTTCGTTGCTCAAAACCAACGATAGCAGCGGGCTCATGGGGTGCTACAGCATCAAGGGCAACGCCTACTTCCACCTCTTGGCGCTGGACGCATCGGCCGAATGTTACCGCAAAGCCGTTCGTTTGGCCGTCGCCCTGGATCGCGAGGATGCAGAGGCCGATCTGACCCTGAACCTGGGCAATATCTATGCCCAACAAAAAGATTGGAATCAAGCGGGGGCCTATTACCGCGATGCCCTTCTTTACTACAAAAACTCCAAAGACCCCATGGTCAGTTATGTCCTGAACAATTTGGGAGTTGTTGAAGAAATGAACGGCCGGTATCGTGAGGCCAAAAAATATTATACCCAAGCTTGGCGGCTAGACGCTCAACTCCTTGATTCAATGGCCATGGCATCGGACCTGATCAACCTGGGCGAGGTCTGCCTCAAACTTCAACAATGCCAAGAGTCGCTTCAATGCCTTCGACAAGCCCTGAGCATCAGCAAAGCTTTGGATAACGGGGGCTATATGTCCAGGGTTTTGATGTTACAAGCCGAAGGCCACTTGCGATGCGGGGGTGGCCGGGATTCGGCACTGCACTATGCGCGGCAGGTGGTTCGCTGTGTCGAACAAAAACTTAGCGAAGACACCCTAAATCTGCGCAAGGCCCATGCTTTGCTGGCCTCCCAACTAACCGCTTCGGGTCAAGCCAACGAGGCCGTGCTACATTACAAGGCTTGGAGACTCTTGGATAGTATAGTGCAGGCCCGAGAAGCCCAAGAGAAGCTTCTGGAAATACAGGCCTCCTACGATTCAGAGCACCTACAACGCAAAAGCGAGCGACTGGAATTCGAAAAAATCCTTTTGCAGACCCGGAGTGAACGACTGCATGCCACGAATTTGGCCTTGGCCGGGGCCTTGTTACTCAGTTTGGCGGTGGGGGTCTTGTTGTTTTACCGCCAAAAGGCCCTGAGAAACCGCGATCAGCAGGCCGATTAGGAGGAGGGGGCTCGTTTGGTGGTAGATTTGTCGTCTACTACGATTCACATGCTGCAGATCCCCTTTCTACGCGAAAACCGCGCCATGGCCCAGGAGGCCCTCCAACGCAAAAAAGTTCACGATGCCGGTGAAATCCTTGACCAGCTATTGAATTTGGATGACCAAAAGCGTCTAATCCAAACCCAAGTGGAGCAAAATCAAGCCACTTTGAATGCAAAGGCCAAAGCCATCGGAACCGCCGTCCAGCAAGGCCAACAAGAACATGCGGTTGAACTCAAAAGCGAGGTCGCTCAAATCAAACAAGAAAACGCCACCCTCGAAATCCGCCTCCACGAATTGCAGGAGGCCATCCAAAATCACCTGCTGCGTTTGCCCAATCTGCCGCATGCTTCGGTCCCTACGGGCCACGGTCCTGCAGAGAACGAAGTGGTCTATCTCTCGGACCCATCGGCTGAATCAACGCAGAGGGAACTCCCCCACTGGGAAATCGCTCAGCAATACAGGCTCATTGATTTTGAACTAGGCGTTAAGGTGACCGGCGCTGGTTTCCCTGTCTATTTGGGTGCAGGCGCCCGATTGCAGCGAGCATTGATCCAGTATTTTCTGGACTTTAATGTGGCTGCAGGCTATACCGAGATTCAACCTCCTATTTTGGTCAACGAAGATTCGGGCTTTGGAACGGGTCAATTGCCCGACAAAGAAGGCCAGATGTATTATGTTACGGAAGATCGGCTCTACCTTGCGCCGACGGCCGAAGTCCCTGTTACCAATTTGTACCGGGACCGTTTACTTCAAGAGAACGAACTACCCGTTCTTAACACAGCTTACACCCCGTGCTTTCGCCGGGAAGCCGGATCGTATGGAAAGGACGTTCGCGGTTTGAATCGTCTTCATCAATTTGACAAAGTAGAAATTGTCCAAATTGTCCACCCCGACCATAGCTATTCGGTACTGGAAAAAATGCGCGATCATGTTCAATCCTTGGTCGCTTCGTTGGGCATGCCTTTTCGGATCCTCAAGCTGTGCGGTGGCGATATGGGCTTTGCTTCGGCCTTGACCTATGACTTTGAAATCTGGAGTGCCGGGCAGGGCCGCTGGCTTGAAATTTCGTCGGTGAGTAATTTTGAGAGTTTTCAGACCAATCGTCTCAAACTGCGGTTCAAGGACAGCCACTCGGGTAAAACCAGACTCGCCCACAGCCTCAACGGCTCTGCTTTGGCTTTACCCCGCGTATTAGCCGCCCTTTTGGAATTCTATACCGAAAGCAACGGCATCAAGATCCCTGCGGTCCTACAGCCCTACATGCAAACCGACTTTATCCCAAAGCCTTGAGGGAAGCAATGACCTGGGTCAGCTTTAAATAGTTTAATTGGTAAACGGCCGTTGAATGCTTGGAAACATCGACCAAACCGTTTCGAACAAGAATCGATAGATGATGATGCGCCAAGGATGCATCGATTCCCAATCGTTCGGCAATTTCAGACGCCGTCATGGACAAATGCTTGTGCAAGAGTTCAACAATTTCTTGGCGGTGTGGTTGCTTAAGACAATGAACCAGGTTGTGGGCTGATGAAATTTGATCAAATTTAATTTTCTTCACCGTCATGGTTCGGTTGATTACATTTAGGAATGACCTAAGTTAGAGTCAACTTGCGGTCAAATCCAAGAAATTCAACTTCGTTTTTGGTCAATTAAAGTCAATTCTACTCATTTAGACTCAAAAAGAAACTAAAAATCAAAACCTATCAATTTTTGGCAGAGATTTGTTTAAATAATTTTGAATCAAAAATAATTTTAGAAACAATATGATACATGTACTTCTATCGGGTGGGAGCGGAACGCGCTTGTGGCCTTTGTCGAGGCTCCGTATGCCCAAGCAGTATTTGCCCCTCGTTCATGGGAGATCCCTTTTTGAGGATACCTTGGA
>CAIOCC010000079.1 GCA_903856555.1 uncultured Bacteroidota bacterium | reverse complement strand
GGTCCAGCCGATGCGGGCCAAGTAATGGTCGGCATCCTCCCCTGTCCTTGGATCTTCGGCAAGTACGCAGCGAGGCTTGGGCTGGTCCAATTCAAACATCCACAAGCTAACCGCCGCGTTGGGCTCCCCGGCTTTGGGGTATTTGAATTTCATTTCTTGGGGGTAGAGGTTCCCCTCGTAGAGTGGGATGCTCATTTGAGGCACTTTGGATTCGTCAAAGCGCAAGTACAAAAGGGCTTTGCTGTCGGGCGACCAGGCAAAAGCCCTGGTTAATTCCAATTCCTCTTCGTACACCCAGTCTCCGTGTCCGTTGATGATTTGATTGACTTGGCCATCCCGGGTGATTCGTCGCAATTGCTGGTTTTGCAGATCCTGGATATACAAATCGTTGGAATAGACAAAGGCTAGGTAGCGTCCGTTGGGGGAAAAGGCGGGAGCCATGATTTTGGCGCCGTCCATCATAGGAACCAGGCTTCGGTTTGATCGGCTCCATACATAGTAAACGGCTTTGGAAGAGTACCGATAAACGGATTCTGCATCGGTCGCCAGCAAAAGCACCGATTCATCCGGGGAGAGTTCCACGTCTTCCCAGGCCAAACCCTGAGGGAATTCCGGGCTTCGTAACCAGGAATCTCGGAGCAGGGTATCGGTGACCTTCCCGTCTTGGTAGGCATAGATTAGCAAGGCGTTCTCGTTCAGTGAGTCTCCGATGCGTTGATTGTTATAGTAATGAATTCCGTCCTTGAGAGATTCCATAACACCGGCGCCTCGTTGTGCATATTTTCCGGATGCAAAGATGGATTCCAGGCTCAGTTGGTCTTCAGCGGACGGGGCATCAGGGATGCTGTTTTTGCTTGTTCCACTGGAAGCTCGTCGGGATTGAGCCCAAGCGGGATCCGATGCCAGCCCCAGGGCTAGGATTAGGTAGAAAGAGAAGAAGGCGAAACGAAGAAATGGGTTCAAGGCGTGGGGATTAAGTGAAAAGCGAGGGGAGGTCAAAGATTCCATTGGGCCTGGAGTAGGAAGGCGCGGGGTGGGCCCAAGTTACCGGGGACCACGGCGTAGGCCCGGTTGAAGGCATTGCGCACGAGGGCCGAGATTTTGAATTGTTTCTGGAGTTGATAAGCTGCGCGCAGATCGACAATCCAATCGCCTTGGTTGTTTTCGTCTCGAAAGGCCTGGGTCCCAGGGATAAACGAATAAAATATATCGTCGATTTTGAGCATAAAGCTATTGTAGCGGAGGTTGATCCCTGCCTGCATTCGCCCTCTTTCCCATAACAAATCGGAACGCCAAAGGTGTCGGCTACGGTATTTGAGGGTGTCTTTTACGATATAGTCCGGTTCCGAAGGGATGGGCATCGCGTATTGGGTCGGTTGGGTGAAGGTGTAGCCCATCATCCAGCGGAGCGTGTGGGTTCCGATGCGGGCTTGGCCTTCGGTGCCGGCTTCAAAACCCCACATGACGGCTTTGGTGTTCAAGAGATTGATTGCTTTGAACCCGTCACCATCCGGCCATAATCGAAAGCTAAATTCGATCATATCCGTATAGCGGGTATAGAAGGCAGCGATATCCAAGCCGCCCACCACGGAACCCCTTTTGTATCCCTGGCGCAGTCCGATTTCGCTGCTCCATCCTTGTTCTGGTTGCAAGGTTGGGTTTGGGAGGACCTCGACCGCCCCACCGACCGCCCGAACATAGCGCTCCGCCACCGAAGGAGCGCGGAAGCCTTGCCCTGCCGATGCGCGCAGGTGGGTTGCCTTGGCGAGGGCGTAGGTCAGGCCCGACCTAAAAACGGGGAATCGAATCAAGGGATCGGATTCGATACGGGTCGATTCAAAACGACCTCCAAGGGAGAGGCCCAAACGCCCGGCCTGTACATCCATTTGGGTGTAGAGTGCGATGGATCGGCTGTTGCGGTCCCCGTACAGGCCTTGGCTTTGGACATTGTTATGTAGATAGGTAACGCCGCTGTTGCTAACCCAGGTCGATTTGCGGGGGCCTACAAAGCGTCTTTGAAATTGATATTCGTGGTAACGCATCAAACCGCGTACATTGCGGTCGCTGTCGCCCATGTTTTGGGTGAGGTACCAACGATTTTTGAGGGTATGATTGTTGCCCCAGGGGTCGGTGTAACGCAAAACTGGATCCAGCATCGCTCGACGGCTGAGCAGGGTATCGTTGGTCCCCACGGCCGGAAAATGCGCGGAATCGAGGTTGTTCCAAAAAAGAAAATTACCGATTTTTTCGGTCATGAAATTGCCGGCCACGCTGAGCATGAGTTGGGGGCTGAGTCGGTAACGAAGAGCGGTGTTGGCTCGGATTCGGTTGCTGAATTCGCCAACCCTGAAGCCAGGGTCTGTGAGGGCCATGGCGCCGACGGTCCAGTCAAGGCGACCGGAATTTTTTTGGTAATAACCATTGATACCACTTTGGAGGGGCATGCGGCCGGGGTAGGGGTCGGTGAACCGGGACGGGGGATGGTCGTAACCCAGGACATAGGTTTGAAGCATGCCGCCTGGTTGAGTCCCCGGCCATTGGCTTCTCAAATGAATGGCGCCACCCAAGGCCCCACTCCCAAAAAGCACCGAGGAGGCGCCCTTGATAACCTCGATCTGGGAAAGTATTTCCATGGGCATGAAGGCCCATCGAACATCGTTGGCATCGGCGCTCAGCAAAGGCATTTCGTCCAAAAGAACCTGAACCCGGCTACCTGCTCCGTAGCTAAACCCGGAAGTCCCTCGAATATTGGCCTGACCATTCACGATGCTGACCCCTGGGACACGGTCCATGGCATCATCCAAGCGGGTTAAATTGTTTTGTTGAAGAAGTTCCGGTTTGAGAATCTGCATGGAGACCGAAACTTCGCTGAGTCGTTGTTCAAAGCGACCCGCGCTGATGACAACAGCATCCAGATCCAGCGTAACCGGTTCTAACACAATATCAAATTGCTTGATGGCTTCGTTCGACGGTGAGGATGGCACCAAAATCCATCGTGTTTGGTAACCGATGGCACTAACCCTCAGCGAGCAACCCGGGAGTACCCGAAGTTCATAGGTCCCGTCGCCCATGCTGGCGGTACCCGCG
>CAIOCC010000078.1 GCA_903856555.1 uncultured Bacteroidota bacterium | reverse complement strand
GACCAGCGATCATTGGCTTGAAAATGAAGACCCGTTTTGGGATTCACAAAGTTGAAAACCTTTTGGACGGGGCGGGGCTGCCCGTCCCCACCCTCTCCAACCAGGGCGTAGTTGATACCTCGCCACTGAAGATCTCCGTACCATTGAAGCCGTCCATCGCGGCTCACGGGGCTTTGCTTTTTGACGAAGGCCGAAACCTCGCTTTTGATGGCCCTGTTGCGGTAATATTCGTGTTCCGGCAGGCTGAGGGCCCCAACGCGGGTCCATTGGACGCGGCCAAAATGCCATCCGGTATAGCGCTGAATCTGGGCCCCGAGCGTCCAGCCTCGGACCTGAGCCTGAAGGATTTGCCCCACAAAGTGGTTGTCCAGCCAGCGTTGGCGGATGAGATCCGAATGGGTTGCCAGGACGACGAGGCTATCGCTGCCGGTGCGGACCGGGGGGAGTCCGTAATCGGCCAGGGCTTGGCCTACACTGTATTCCTCGTAATACCCGTAACCTCTGGTATAAAAGAAAGTGTTATGAATTGACCAGCCCGAGGGGAGGCGGTGTTTGATGGAATATTGCCAATGGTCTTGTCGGTAGTTATCGGTTTGGTTGGGATAAAAGGCGGTTTGCCCTGAATCGTTCGTAAACATACCGGCATAATTGAAGCGGGGGTTGTCTTTCCATTCGGCAGCTGATAATCCGTACCAGGCCTGTCCTGTTTTTTCGCGACCCGAAAGAACGGACCAGCGGTGTATGGTGTTACGGGTCTTGTAAGCGAGAGACGCTGCCAAGGAATAAAGGCTGCTGCCCGAGCGGTCGACATAGCCGTTGGAAAGGATGCGGGAGGCGCGGACCTGGGCAGACCAGGCCCCGGAGGGAGAGAGGGTGTTGGCGGTAAAGCTTTGAATTTGAGTGCCAAAGCTACCTCCGCCCACCCGCAGGCCTATGCCAGGGCTGTCCGTTTCGCTGTGGGTTTCGAGGTGAATGCTGGCTCCAAAGGAAGAGGATCCGTTGGTGCTACTGCCCAGCCCGCGCTGGATTTGGACGGAGCTGAGCGAAGAGGTCAAATCGGGCATGTTGACCCAGAACAAACCATGGGATTCGGCGTCGTTGACCGGAACCCCGTTGAGCGTTACATTGATGCGGGTCATATCGGAACCGCGGATTCGCAAATTGGTATAGCCAATGCCGGCCCCTGCATCGGAGGAGGCGAGGGTGGAGGGTTGAAATTGCAAAACATACGGCATGTCCTGTCCGGTGTTTTGTTTGCGCAATTCGTCGGCATCCATCCTGGTGGAGGTGACCGGGGTTCCTGGCAGAACATGTCCGGCCGTGACGACCACCTCTTCCCGCATCAAGATCGAGGGCTGCATTTGCAAGACCCAATTTCGAAGGGTATCCAGGCCGAAATCGCTGCTGGCTCCCAAGGGAATCTCCATGCGCAGGGGTTGGTAGCCAACATAACGAACCAAGAGTTTTTGGGCTCCCAAAGGTCTTTCCAAGACAAATTCACCTTGGTTGTTGGTGGAAGTACCCCTCGCGGTTCCCTCCCAAAGCAGGGTGGCGCCGGCCAGGGATTGACCTTGGGGATCAACAACGCGGCCATGCAGGAGGGTTGAAGAGGATGTTGGAGCGGTTTGTCCCAGGGCTAGAGGGACCAACGAAGGCCAAACAAGGACGATGGCAGCAAGAATTAGGCGATTGAGGAGGGTGCTCATGGGGTTTTTTGGGTTTGAACGGAACAAAAAACCGGGTCCGGAGCCGACCCATGCCCGTGAAGGCAGTCATCTTCCCTACGCGGGCATGACCCCGACAGGTTCAATGGGTATGATCTCAGCCCCCGAAACGTTGAAAGGGGCACCCCGTGATGCGGCAAAATTAGAACAAATTCGTAATTTCCTGCTCCTTTCAGGGGGTAACTTTGCCCCCTTAGAAGCCGACTTTAGGAACCCGTAACGAGACCCCCCCTTTCATGATTGGAATGTTTAACAAGGTGATCCAAAATTTTTTTGGAAACAAATCCGATAGAGATATCAAAGCCCTGCTGCCCAGGGTCCAAGAAATAAACCGGTTCGGCGAATCGCTGACCGGCCTGAGCAACGACGAATTGCGTGCCAAGACCACGGAGTTCAAGGCTCGTATCGCTCAAGGGCTGGATTCTTTGAATCAACAACTGGAGGCCCTCAAGGCCCAGCCTGGTGCGGAGGAAGGGGCCGAGGAACAGGCCGCCCGCTTTGAAGCCTACGATCAGACGATCAAGGAGCGGGACAAGGCGCTGGAAGAGATTCTGGACCAAATCCTACCCGAGGCCTTTGCGGTGGTCAAAGAAACGGCGCGTCGTTTCAGCCAAAACGAGGAACTGCGCGTGACGGCTACCGCTCACGATCGGGATCTGGCTGCTCAGTCCAAAGATTTTATTCGTATCGAAGGTGCCGAAGCGGTTTACAAAAACCGGTGGACGGCTGCCGGGGCCGAGGTGATCTGGAACATGGTTCATTACGATGTGCAGTTGTTGGGAGGGATGGTTTTGCACAGTGGAAAAATCGCCGAGATGTCAACCGGCGAAGGCAAGACCTTGGTTTCGACCCTGCCGGCCTACCTCAACGCGTTGACTGGTTTGGGTGTGCATATTGTTACGGTCAATGATTATTTGGCTCGTCGTGACTCGGAGTGGAACGGTCCGATTTTTGAATTTCATGGACTGCGGGTTGATTGCATCGACCGCCACCGTCCCAATTCGGAGGCCCGAAGGCAGGCTTACCGGGCAGACATAACGTACGGGACCAACAACGAATTTGGCTTCGATTATTTGAGGGATAACATGGCCCACGCGGTCGATGACCTGGTGCAGCGCAAGCATCATTACGCCATGGTGGATGAGGTGGATTCGGTTTTGATTGACGATGCCCGTACGCCTTTGATTATATCGGGGCCGGTACCGCGGGGCGATCATCACGAATTCCATCAACTCAAACCCCGGATTGAATCCCTGGTCGAGTCGCAGCGTCGTTACTTGAATACCGCTTTGTCCGATGCGCGCCGCCTGTTTGGGGAGAACAAGCTTGAAGAAGCGGGCTTGCCTTTGTTCAGGGCTTACCGTGGTTTGCCCAAGAACAAGGCGTTGATTAAGTTCCTGAGTGAACCCGGCGTCAAAGCCCTTTTGCTCAAAACCGAGTCCTATTATTTGCAGGATCAGCAAAAAGAAATGCCCAAGGCGGATACCGAATTGTTTTTTGTTATTGACGAAAAAAATAATTCCATTGAATTAACCGACAAAGGCATTGAGCATATCACATCCCGCGGTGAAGATCCGAATTTCTTTGTGTTACCGGATGTGGGTGCCATGATTGCGGATATCGAAAAGTCCAACTTGGAGGCTTCCGACAAGGCCGAGCAAAAAACGGTTTTGATGCAGGATTTTCAAATCAAATCCGAGCGGATTCACACCATCAATCAGTTGCTCAAGGCGTATTGCCTCTTTGAAAGGGATGTGGAATACATTGTGGATCAGAACAAGGTCAAAATTGTGGATGAGCAAACAGGACGTGTTTTGGACGGGCGTCGCTATTCCGATGGATTGCATCAGGCCATCGAAGCCAAAGAAAATGTGAAGGTTGAAGCGGCTACCCAAACCTTTGCGACGGTGACCCTGCAGAACTTCTTTCGGATGTACCACAAATTGGCCGGTATGACCGGGACGGCCGAAACGGAGGCCGGGGAATTGTGGGAGATTTACAAGTTGGATGTGGTTGTTGTGCCGACCCACCGCCCGATTGTGCGCAAGGATGAAGAGGATTTGGTCTACAAGACCAAGCGTGAAAAGTACGCCGCCATCATTGATCAGGTAGCGACGTTGGTGGAGGCAGGCCGTCCTGTTTTGGTGGGAACGACTTCGGTAGAAACCTCGGAATTATTAAGTCGAATGATGACATTGCGCAAGCTCAAGCACAATGTTTTGAATGCCAAGCAGCACCAGCGCGAAGCCGAAATTGTGGCCGAAGCGGGTCGTCCCGGCACCGTGACCATTGCCACCAACATGGCCGGTCGTGGTACGGATATCAAACTAGGCCCCGGGGTGCAGGAAGCGGGTGGTTTGGCGATTATCGGAACGGAGCGTCACGAATCACGGCGGGTGGACCGGCAGCTGAGGGGTCGTGCAGGTCGTCAGGGGGATCCGGGTTCGTCCATTTTCTTTGTTTCGCTGGAGGATGATTTGATGCGGCTCTTTGGTTCCGAAAGGATTTCGAACATCATGGATCGTTTTGGGTACAAAGAGGGCGAAGTGATTCAACATTCGATGATCACCAAATCGATTGAGCGGGCCCAGAAGAAAGTCGAAGAAAACAATTTTGGGGTGCGCAAGCGTCTCTTGGAATACGACGATGTGATGAATGCCCAGCGGGAAATTATTTACAGCCGCCGACGCAATGCCCTCTACGGGGAGCGGGTTCACCGGGATGTGATGAATGCGCTGGCTGATTTGGTTGAAGAAACAGTTGAACGCGCCAAGAACGGTGGGGATTTTGAGAGCCTGAGCTTGGAATGCCTTCGTTTGTTTGGGGTTCAGCCAGAGGGTAGCAGCCAAGATTTTGAGAATACCAAGACCCTTGCCTTGGCGGAGCAGTTGCTGGGACAGGTGGAGCAGGAATTGCACCGTCGCCAAAGCGCCATGATTCAAACGGTTTTGCATCATCTGCGCGATTGGTTGGCTCAGCCGGATCGTCTTCAGGAAACGGTGGGTATCCCGGTGACTTTTGCAGGCAGGTCGGTGCAATTGGGGGTTCAATTGCAGAAACTCCGCGATACAGGTGGTCAGGCCGTAGTGACGGAGCTCGAAAAGGCTTTGACCCTGTTCTTGACCGACGAGGCGTGGAAGAATCACTTGCGGGATATGGACGATCTCAAGCAATCGGTCCAAAACGCGGTTTACGAGCAAAAAGATCCGTTGGTCATCTACAAGATGGAGTCTTTTGGAATGTTCAAGAAGATGTTATCGGAGATTTACCAGGATTTGCTATCGATGTTGTTCCAGGCCCGCATTCAGGGCAACGAAGAGTCGGTCGTGGCGGGGGCGGCGCCGGCGCGGCGGTCCCCGGTAACGGGAGGAGCAGGCTCCCCAGCCCTCACGGCCACCAAGGCCGAATACGGTCCAGGAACCGCCGCACCGGCCGGGCCTTCGGCCCCCGCGGCCTCGGCGGCGCAGGCCGCCTCGGCCGCCCCGCCCCCGCCCCTCCGCGTTGGCCCCAAAATTGGCCGTAACGACCCATGCCCCTGCGGTAGTGGTCGCAAGTTCAAGTCCTGTCACGGCAAAGACGCCCCCGAATAGGAGGACATACCGGCATTGTAGTCTAATTTTGAATCATGAAAGGATTGTTATCGACCCTCGCCTTGGTAGGGACCCTCGCAGGGCTCTTGGCATCGAATCACGCATCAGGGTCGGTTCGGCCCTCCCATTCAGAACTGGATTCCGTGATGACGACCGGTTCCGTCGAGGATACCCAAGTGAACCGTGCGGCTCCCGAAAAGAAAATTCCCGGTTTCCGTGTGCAGTTGTACCAAGGTTCATCCCGGGCCCGGGCCAAAGAAATCCGGGACTTGATGGTCCAGTCCTATCCCAAATTGGGGGTGTACATGGGGTACCGGCAGCCGGACTTCCGGGTGCGGGTTGGTGATTTCCGCGACAAGGGCGAAGCCACAGCTTACCTCAACATGATGAAATCCGATTTTCCATCCGCCTTTGTGGTGCCTGACAAGGTTTTGCTTTACCCCAAAACGGAACAAGTAGGGGAACCCACCCTGGAGCAGGATGGCTACGAAGACTGAGACCCTTCGCCGGGATGCCGAAGCCTTGGAAAAAACCCTGGTTTCGGATCGGCGACACTTACACCAAAACCCTGAACTCTCCTTTGAAGAGGTTCAAACGTCTGCTTTTGTTCAGGAGCGACTCCGAGATCTGAACATACCTTTTACTTCCGGTATTGGAGGCTACGGGGTGGTTGCCAACCTGCAGGGCCATAGCCCCGGGCCGGTGGTGGCATTGCGCGCCGATATGGATGCCTTGCCGATTCAAGAGGCCAACGAAGTTCCGTATGCTTCCAAGGTGCCCGGTGTTATGCACGCCTGTGGTCACGATGTTCATACGGCCTCTTTGTTGGGGGTCGCTGCTTTGTTACGGTCCCGTACCCAGGAATTTTCGGGGACGGTTCGCTTTTTGTTCCAGCCGGCCGAAGAAAAATTGCCAGGCGGGGCTTCCCTGATGATTCGCGACGGTGCTCTGGCCAACCCAACACCACAAGCCATTTATGGTCAGCATGTTATGCCATTACTACCGGCGGGTACTGTGGGATTTCGCAGCGGTCGTTACATGGCCTCCGCCGATGAAATTCGACTTACGATTCGTGGTAAAGGAGGGCATGCCGCCATGCCCCACCTGAACACCGATGCCGTCCTCATCGCATCGCATATTGTCGTCGCTTTGCAACAAGTGGTTAGCCGCCGAGCCAACCCCACCCTCCCCTCCGTTTTGTCCTTTGGTCATATTATTGGAGAAGGCGCTTACAATGTGTTACCCAACGATGTCCGTCTTCGGGGAACTTTCCGTACCATGGATGAAACATGGCGGGATCAAGCCCATGCTTTGATACGGGAAATCGCCTCCGGCACCGCCTCGGCCATGGGGGCGGTCTGCGATGTTGAAATCGATCGGGGTTATCCCATGCTCTTTAATCATCCCGAATCAACCGCCCTGGCCCGCTCGACGGCCGAAGCCTATTTGGGCCCGCAACAAGTGGTGGATTTGGATTTATGGATGGCCGCCGAAGATTTTGCCTTTTATGCTCAGCAAATTCCGGCTACTTTTTACCGCCTGGGCACCCGCAATGAAGCCAAAGGATGGGTTTCCTCGGTGCATACCTCCACCTTTGATGTGGACGAAAGTGCTTTGCCCTTGGGGGCCGGCCTCATGGCCGCTATTGCCCTGGAGCAACTGGCCGCGGCCCCTTCCGCAGGATAGCATCGCGGTAAGGTTCCGGGACCGGAACAGATTGGTTGCTTTCAAAATCAAAGGCCACCAAGACCGAACGGGCCTTGGTAATGCTTTGGAGAGGCCCCTGCTCCATCAACTCCTGCGGGACCATGCCGGGGGTATTCCTCTCACAGGGTCTCAAATCGGCGGACCAGTCCGACGCCTTGCGGACGATGAGGTATTCCATGGTAAAACTCTTGGAGCCCAAGTGAACCGTGCGGGTCAGCACCCAGGCCCTGTCCCTGATCAGCAAGGGTCTCAAATAATCCACCTCGGTCCTTGCCAAGATCATACCCACTTTGTTCCAATCCCAGCAACCCAGGGCCCGGAAATAATCAATGCGGGCCTGCTCAAAATAACTGAGGTAAACCGCGTTGTTGACATGCTGCAAGGCATCGATATCCGCCCAGCGCAGGTGGACCGGACTAAAAAACTCGTAGGGCAGAGCGGCTGGCTCGGGCCGGTTTTCAAAATCAGAGGACGAAGTGGACATACGCAAAGAAAATTCGGCCTAAATTTACCCCCATGGAGCAGGGTAAGCGGCAGCTAAAAGTATCTGGACTGGTACAGGAAGAATTAGCACAGGTTTTGCGGCTAAAATTTCAGGAATTGACCCGCCCGGCCTTGGTCAGCATCACCCGCGTCCGGGTGACAGCCGATTTGTCCCTGTGCAGGGTTTACCTATCGGTTTACGGGATCGGCGATGCCCAGGCTCAGGAAGCCATGATCGAAAAGATAAGGCAGGCCAAACCAGGCCTGCGCAAGGAACTGGGACTGCGGGTCCGTAATCAATTACGGGTGGTCCCCGATATGGAATTCTACTTGGACGATTCCCTGGATTATGCAGAGCGGATCGAGCGTTTGTTGCAACAATAAACCAAAGACGACGGGGTTTGCCCTTAGGCCATGCGACAATCCGAATTCAGGCAAGCCTTACGACAATTTCTGCACGAAAGGCCGGGGTTCCGGACCCTCTTTTATACGCTCACCGAAGCCTTGGTCGTCAGTTTTTGGCATATTCGCAAAGAACTCTGGGGTGTGGCCCTGAATCAGTCCCAACGCAACCTCCATGT
>CAIOCC010000077.1 GCA_903856555.1 uncultured Bacteroidota bacterium | reverse complement strand
CCATGCAAGTCCTCAAAAGAGACGGAAGACGCGAAGAAGTCAAATTCGACAAAATCACGACCCGTATTGAACGGCTGTGCTATGGACTGGACCCCCGACATGTTCAACCCGTGGAAGTGGCCAAAAAGGTCATCAACGGATTGTACGATGGGGTAAGCACGGTGCAATTGGACGATTTAGCCGCAGAAACGGCCGCGGCCCTCACGGCGGCCCACCCGGATTATGCGGTGTTGGCCGCACGCATTGCCATTTCCAATCTCCACAAGGAGACCAAGAAATCGTTTAGCGAAACCATGCGGGATTTGCACGGTTACATCGACCCGGCGACCTCGTCCCCAGCGGCCCTGATTGCCAACGATGTCATGGAGGTCATTGAGGCCCACGCCGAAGCCCTGGATTCAGCGATCATCTATTCCAGGGATTTTGAGTACGATTATTTTGGATTCAAAACCCTGGAACGCTCTTATTTGCTCAAAATCGACGGCAAAGTGGTCGAAAGACCTCAGCACATGCTGATGAGGGTGGCCGTTGGCATTCATAAAGAGAATATTGCCTCGGCACTGCATACCTACGAATTGCTCAGCGAGCGTTGGTTCACCCACGCCACCCCCACCTTGTTCAATGCCGGGACCCCCAAACCTCAGCTTTCGAGTTGCTTTCTCCTTGCCCTGCAGGATGACTCGATTGACGGGATTTACGATACCCTCAAACAAACCGCCAAAATCTCCCAAAGTGCGGGCGGTATAGGCCTCAGCATCCACAACCTGCGGGCGACCGGTTCCTACATCAAGGGAACGAACGGTACCTCCAACGGGATTGTGCCCATGCTTCGGGTTTTCAACGATACGGCAAGGTATGTAGACCAGGGCGGCGGCAAGCGCAAAGGTTCTTTTGCCATTTATTTGGAGCCTTGGCACGCCGATATTTTTGATTTTCTGGAACTCAAAAAGAACCATGGCAAGGAGGAACTGAGGGCCCGCGATCTTTTCTACGCGCTCTGGATTCCGGACTTGTTCATGAAACGAGTGGAGCAGAACGGCGAATGGTCCCTCTTTTGTCCCAACGAGGCCCCTGGCCTGCATGAATGCTGGGGGGAGGAATTTGAAAACCTCTACCTACGCTACGAAAAAGAGGAAAGGGCCCGCAAAACCATCAAGGCCCAGGACCTGTGGTTTGCCATCTTGGAATCCCAAATCGAAACCGGGACCCCGTACATGCTGTACAAGGATGCCTGCAATAGCAAGAGCAACCAACAAAACCTAGGCACTATCAAGTCCAGCAACCTCTGCACCGAGATTGTGGAATACACCAGCGCGGACGAAGTTGCGGTCTGCAACCTGGCTTCCATTGCCCTGCCCCGCTTTGTCAAACCCGATTTGACTTTTGACCACCAGCGCCTTTTTGAAATCACCCAAACGATTACCCGTAACCTCAACCGGATCATTGATATCAATTATTACCCGGTTCCCGAGGCCCGCAATTCCAATTTCAGGCATCGTCCCATCGGGATTGGGATCCAAGGTTTGGCGGATGTCTTTATCACCATGCGTTATGCCTTCGAGTCCGAAGAAGCGGCTGCGCTGAACCGCGAGATTTTTGAGACCATTTATTTTGGAGCCATGACGGCCTCGATGGACCTAGCCAAAGAGCATGGAACCTACGAGACGTATGCGGGTTCCCCGGTTTCCAAAGGCGTTTTTCAATACGATATGTGGGGGGTTCAACCCGGTCCCCGTTGGGACTGGACCGGCCTCAAGGCCCAGGTGGCACAACACGGGGTACGGAACAGCCTTTTGTTGGCGCCCATGCCGACCGCGTCTACCAGCCAAATCCTAGGGAACAACGAGTGTTTTGAACCTTACACCTCCAACCTCTACAGCCGACGGGTGCTCAGCGGAGAATTTGTGGTGGTTAACAAACACCTGCTCAGGGATTTGATTGATGCCGGTGTATGGTCGCTGGATCTCAAAAACAAAATCATCGCCCAAAACGGTTCGGTCCAAAACATCCCAGAAATTCCTGAACATCTCAAGGCTCTTTACAAAACCGCTTGGGAAATTTCCCAGAAGGCCATTATTGATATGGCCGCCGGTCGTGGTGCCTACATCTGCCAAAGCCAGAGCATGAACATTTTCATGCCCAACGCCAATTTTGCCAAACTAACCTCCATGCATTTCTATGCTTGGAAGGCAGGACTCAAAACGGGCATGTACTACCTACGTACCAAAGCGGCGGTCAATGCGGTCAAATTCACCTTGGACAGTCAGCAGGTTCAACAAGCTCCGGTAGCCCAGGTTGCCGCCATGCCCAGCATGGACGCCCCTGTAGTCGGGTCCGCTCCCATTACGGCTTCCTTGCTCAACAAAGACGAAGCCCTGGCCCAGGTTGCTTGTTCCCTGGACAACCCGGATGCCTGCGAAGCCTGCGGCAGTTAAGATTATTTCTTGGTACGGCCTGGGCGATACCCCGGCTTACGATGCGGACGGCCGCCTCGGTTTTCACCGCTTCCCGCTGAATTGGCAGGCGATTCGGTCCAACCACACAAGGGGCGTTCGGTCCATGGTAGGCTGCGTCCCACCAATTCTTCGATTCTTTTCCAGCGTCGCAGGTCCATGGGGTTGACCATGGTCATGGAACGGCCGTTGCGCTCGGCCCGGCCGGTACGACCAATGCGATGCACATAATCCTCGGGATCCGGGGGAACATCGTAATTAATCACCAAGTCGATATTGTCCACGTCAATCCCCCTGGACAAGACATCGGTTCCCACCAAAACCGGTAAGCGACCGGCTTTGAAGGCCCGCATCAGGGTTTCCCGGGCGCTTTGGTCCAAATCGGAGTGAAAGGCCTCGTTCATTACCCCGGCTTTGCGCAGGGTTTGATGAAGCTGCTTGACTTTGTCTTTGGAAGAACAAAAGATGAGAGCGGAACGAAAGGGGAATTCCGCTAACAAAGCGGTCAGGACCTGCAATTTGTGAGGGTCCATCACCTTGAAAGCCATCTGTTCGATTTTGTCGGCTGGACGGGAAACAGCGATGCTCACCTGGGCCGGATCTCGAAGGATGCTGCCGGCCAGTTGGCGAATGCGGTCGGGCATCGTAGCCGAAAACATGAGGGTTTGGCGATCCTTGGGCAATCGGGCAACGATTCGCATGATATCCTCCAAGAAGCCCATGTCCAGCATTCGGTCGGCTTCGTCCAAAACCAGGTAGCGCAAGCTATCAAAGTTGAAATTCCCCGTGGCCATAAAGGACCACAGGCGACCCGGCGTGGCTACCACCAGGTCAGCGCCTTGACGCAAAGCCTTGTGCTGCTGATCCCATAGGGCACCGTCTCCACCACCGTAAATTGGGATGGACGAAATAGGACTGTAATAGGAAAGGCCTTCGATTTGCTGATCAATTTGCAAGGCCAATTCGCGGGTTGGGGTTAGAATGAGGGCGCTGAGATGACGCTTTTCGTGGGAAATCAGGTGATCAATGAGTGGCAAGACAAAGGCGGCCGTTTTGCCGGTCCCGGTCTGCGCACAGGCAATCAGGTCTTTCCCTTCCAAGACCAGGGGGATGGCCTGTTCCTGCACGGGACTCGGTTTTTTGAAGCCCATAGCGGCCAAACCATCCAGCACATCGGGGTGCAGCCCAAACCGATCAAATCCAGATTCTTCACTCATGTCGAGGCCGAAGGTACGGCCTTCAGGCAGCGAATTCCCTCCTGCTCCTCGTTGAAACAACCTATACAGGCCGCTCGGACCCCGGCTGCTTCCAAGACCGCCTCCACTTTGACCGCTGCATCGGGGTCCACCGCCACCAACAAACCACCGTTGGTTTGGGGATCGCATAGCCAAGCAAAATCCTCGCCTTGCATGCCCTGCACCTTGCTTTCCACATGATGCCAATTGCGGTAACATTGATCTGGGAGAATGCGCTTTTGTATATAATGTTCCAGGCCCACCAACAATGGAACCCGATCCGTCCACAACTCCAGACCGACCCCCTCTTCCAACATTTCGAGGGCATGGCCCAAAAGTCCAAAACCCGTCAAATCGGTCATGGCATGAACCTCGGGAAGCAAGGCCAAGGTAGCACCCGCCCGATTGACCACCGATAATTGTTCCAGAAGGCCGTAGTAATCAGGGGTCTCCAAAAGCCCCTGCCGAAGCGCGGCGGCCATGATTCCGCTGCCCAAGGGCTTGGTCAAATACAACAAGTCGCCGGCGCGGGCTCCGCGGTTGGTTTTGAGATGATCCTCGGCCACCAATCCCTGAACCGCCAATCCAAAAAACGGCTCCGATGACACGATGCTGTGACCACCCGCAAGGGGCACCCCCTCCTCGGTACAAAGATCTTGGGCACCACGCATCACCTCGGCGGCCGATGCGAGTCCCAATTCCTCCACGGGCCAAGCCAGCAAGCCCAACGCCAAACAGGGCCGCCCTCCCATGGCATAGATATCGCTCAATGCATTCGCCGCAGCGACCCGGCCAAAATCGTAGGGGTTGTCAACAATGGGACTAAAAAAATCGGCCGTCGATAACAATAGTTGATTGGAGCCGGGCAAACGAATCACCGCAGCATCATCGGCATGTTCAAAACCCACCAAAACCTCCGGATGTGTTCCATGCTCCAATCCTTCCAACATGGATTTGAGTTGAGCGGGTGGCATCTTGCATCCACAGCCCGAAGCCCGAGTTCGCTGGGTTAATCGCAAAGGTTCCGTAGCCATTGGACTTAGGATGGGGTTGTAGTGGAAGGTCCAAAAACCCGCTGCCCGGCTTTGAGGAGGAGGTTGACCAAGCGCGGGCCCACGGCATCGCTTCGGAGTTCCACGGCACAATCCGGGCAAGGTCGCTGACCAAAAGCATAATCGTAGGTGCGGTCGTAATAGGTCAAGGCCAAGCGGGCCGCCGCGTCCAAATCCCCCGCATCCAGGTATTCAACGGCGCGTTGGCAATGTTGAGGACCCATTTTTCGTTCGATCTTCAAAAAAGACCGCCGCAAAAGCGCGGGATCGGCTGCCCCGTAGTTTGATAACAAATGACGTATCCTAAAATCCATGCTGCGGTTCAGGCGAAAATACGGCGCTTGCTGCATGGCCTGGTACAATTCATCGGGCAAATGCAGGGAGCCAATCTGCCGACTCTCGCTCTCAACCCAAACGGGCTTTCTCAAATCCATCCCATCCAACCCATGGGCCAATCGATTCATGAAATGTTCTTGGCTGGGTTGGGGAACTTCTCCGAGGTTGCCAAAGGCGGAACCTTTGTGACCGGCCAAGCCCTCCAAATCCAAAACCTGATGTCCGGCGGCGGCCAAATCGTGGAGTGCCTCGGTTTTGGCCGAGCCGGTCCGTCCGCCCAGGATGAACCAACGCCAGGGTTGTCCCCACAGCGTTGGCATGCGGCCCCGCCAGGCCTTGTAACCGCCCGCGTAGCGTTGAACCGGAAACCCCGCCTGCCGCACCAACAACTCCATCCCCATCGATCGCTGCCCACCCCTCCAGCAATAAACCATCCATGAACGGTTGGCCCCAATTCCCGCCTTCTCGGAAAGAACACGGAGGGTTTGCAACAACCATGGAATCTTGGGGCCCACGTAGAGCCAGGCCAGATCAACCGCCTCGGCCGATCCCCTGTTCTTGAAACATAGACCGACCTGATGGCGTTCTGAATCCGATAGAAGTGGGAGGGAATAGGCTCCCGGAACGTGTCCGGCGGCGTATTCAGAAGGGGAACGAACATCCAGCCAGGCCCAAGGAACCGCCCCCGATGCGGGGAACCCAGGTTCCGAATTCTCGGCCGCTGACCATTGCATGGCCCAAGTTAGGGATAAAAAAATTTAACCTTGAAAACTTTTTTGGTTTTCAAAGTTTCTATACCTTCGCGCCTCCCATGTCATTAGGTCCTCAACATATCCCCCAAATCCGGGAGCTTTTCTTCCGCTATGGTCTCAAAAGCATGACCATGGACGAACTGGCCCGGCAATTGGGCTGTTCCAAAAAGACCATTTACGAACACTATACCGACAAAAAGATCCTGGTCCACCGTGTCTTGGGCAGCTTTTTGGAGGAACACCGCGGCGAAATGAAGGCCCTGGAACTAGGCAGCCGAAACGCCGTCGAAAACCTCCTCCGAATGGCGGCCACCGGCCTTCAAAAAATGCGCAACCTCACCCCGACCATGCTCTTTGATCTCCAAAAATCCTACCCGGAACTATGGGCCGAGCTGGAGAGTTATCGTCAAGTGGAGATTGCGGGAATCTTTAAGCGCCTGATTGAACGAGGGCAACGCGAAGGTCTATTCCGCCCGGATATCGATGCCGAAATCGTGAGCATCATGCACCTTCAACACACCAATCTTCTGCTAGATCCATTGGTTTTCAGTCACTTGAACAGACCATTGCCCAAGGTATTTGAAACCATCCAAGACGTCTTTATCCGAGGCATCGCAACCCCCAAAGGCCTACGCACCTGGATCAAAGCCCAAACCCTCTTCAATCCCAACCAACCATGAGTCACCCTATGACACGATTCTTTTTGGCCACCTTGCTCTTGTTGGAATCAATCGCGAGCGGCGCGCAGACAACAAACAAAACCATAGGCCAACCTATGAGCCTGAATCAGGCCATCCAATACGGCTTGGACCACCATCACAGCGCCCTGAATGCAACCGATGATATCGAATCCGCCGGCACGAGGATTCGCGAAATTACTTCCATCGGCCTACCCCAAATCCGCGCGACCTACGGTTTAACCGACAATTTCATCATCCAAAAGGTCATCATTCCCAACGGACAGTTGTTCAATCCCGATGCCCCACCCGGCCCGGTAGCCCTGGAATTTCAACCTCAATACGGGGGCAATGCCAACCTGACGCTCACCCAATTGCTGTTTGATGGCTCGTACCTCGTGGGACTCAAGGCCGCCCAAACCTTTCGACAAATTGCGGTCAAAAACCGAGAAATGACCGATGCCCAAATCTCCGAAAATG
>CAIOCC010000076.1 GCA_903856555.1 uncultured Bacteroidota bacterium | reverse complement strand
TTGAGGGAGGCGTCCACTTGGACCGGATTAAGTGCCAGAGGTTGTTGAAGGCCCGCCTTGAGGCGAACCCTGGGGACCCAACGAGTCGTACGGACCAACAAACCTTTCTCGACCAGGCTTTGAAGGACGGCAGTCGGGGTCTTGTTCAGCTTGAGTTTGGCTAAAACGGCCGAAAGGGGGGCCTGATCGGAAGCAGCGGCTACCGCATGCATGGCCATAACAAATTCCAATTGACGGGGGGAGCGCTCCAATTCGGTCATGATTGCGGCTCCTTCGGCCAACCAACGCGGGCCTTTGGCGACCCACGCCTCGCTTTTGGGGCGATAAATTTTTGAAAAGTTTTCCAAGGTGCCGATCAATCCGGCCTCCATGAGTTCTTGAATCCACGGCGTGGGGTTGTGCGGAACCATCCACCGCTGAACTGCTTCGAGATTCATCCCAGGACCTTGGCGCAGGCGCTCCCACAGCTGCTTGGACAATGGATGCAAATCTTGCCAGACATCCAATCCCTCCTCTTCCACCAAATCCATGGCCACCAAGACGCTTTCACTGCCGACCCTCAAAAGGGCCGGCAAGGCCAAGCCCATCAATGCGCCCGGCGAACAGTGGTAATACCGCAGCATCCATTCCCAAAGATCCTGTCCGTGGCGACCCCAAATCGGGCGGCTGTCCAGCCTCTCCAGCGCTTCTTTGATGGGATAGGCCGGCTGGTTTTGGTGAATTTCCATCACCAACCCCACGTATTGCTTGCGCTTGCCGAAAGGAACCCGGACCCTGCAGCCCACCAGGTCGGTTGGTGCTCCCTGATCGGAGCCCCATGCGGGGGGCATCGCATAGGTATAGAGGCCATCGACGCCCAGAGGCACCGCTACCTCCAACAACCAGGGTTGATCTTTGTCCACCTTACAAAACTAACGAAACAGCCAAGGACAAGGGCTGTATTTTAGGGCTCTGTTCCACGCATGAACCTTGCCGCCAGCCAACGCCGCCAACGCCTCCAGACCCTTGCCCTGGAATTGGGATTCCTGGATTGCAAGGTCGCCCGTGCCCGCAGGCTGGACGAAGAAAGCGATCGTTTGGAGGCGTGGCTGACCGAAGGAAAGCACGGGGAAATGTCCTACATGGAACGGTACTTTGAGGAAAGACTGGACCCCCGTCGCCTGCTGGCTGATTGTCGATCCGTGGTGGTTCTACTTCACAATTACTACCAGCCTGTCGAACCAATCTCCAGGGATTCGGATCGATCGGACCAGACCCAAGATCCTCTTGCCAACATCCCCAAAGTCGCGATGTATGCCCAGGGCGAAGATTACCATCGTGTTCTCAAGGACAAGATGCGAATGCTGGTTCAACGAATGCGTGAAGAATTTGGTGAATTCAGTGTTCGTGTTTTCACCGATTCGGCCCCTATCCTGGAAAAATCCTGGGCCGCCTTGGCCGGTGCTGGCTGGATGGGTAAGAATACCAATTTGTTACAAAAAAAAACAGGGAGTTATTTCTTCTTAGCCGAAATCCTTTGCGACCTGGAATTCGACTACGATCATCCGGTGAGGGATCACTGCGGAGAATGCAACCGTTGTGTGGAGGCCTGTCCTACCGGGGCCTTGGAGCCTTACCGTTTGGACGCCAGCCGCTGCATCTCGTACCTGACCATCGAACTCAAGAACCAGATACCGGCCTCTTTTGAGGGCCAAAGCGAAGGCTGGGCCTTTGGCTGCGATATCTGCCAAGAGGTCTGCCCCTGGAACCGATTTTCGGTCCCGCATCAAGAACCCCGTCTGGACCCTCTGCACCCACAGCAACCCACGGCCGGGGAATGGCTATCCATGACAGAAGAGGAATTTCGTAACAAATACCAGAACAGCCCTTTGGCCCGAACCGGATTGCAAAACATGCAGCGCAATGTGCGATTTGTGCTAGGCAAAGGTTTGGGTTAGGGGCTGGGAGCCGGTAGCCAAAAAGCTGCGATCCGCCCCCTCCTTCTCAGAATCCCGTCCAATGACGTTGGAGGCTCGCCAAGAAAGGCTGCAAGGCCTGGATGTCCTCCGGCCCAAAATCATCCAAGTCCAAACTATCCAAATCCAAGACCCCCACCAATTGAGGGCCGGCATAAAGCGGAAGAACCAACTCGGAGCGACTCTGACTGCTGCAGGCGATATGACCCGGAAACTGATCGACATCCGGGACCAAAATCGGTTCGCTACGCTCTACGCAGGCCCCACAAACACCCTTTCCTCGGGGTATCAAGGTACAAGCCACCGGCCCCTGAAAAGGTCCAAGAACCAGGGTGCCATCGTTGGGTCGTAACAAATAAAAACCGGTCCACCAAAAACCCAGACCTCTGTGCAACAGGGCCACCAAATTGGAGGCATTGGCCAGCCATCCCGCACCTTCATCCTGCAAGGCTTCCCAATCCCTCCTGAGTTCGGTGTAACGTTGGGCCCGGTGCAAAGGCTTGTTGCCGTCGTAGGGGAGATCGTGCGCCATTGG
>CAIOCC010000075.1 GCA_903856555.1 uncultured Bacteroidota bacterium | reverse complement strand
GGATCGAAGGGCCGGCAGTTGTTCCTGCAGCCAAGACACGGGGCCGGTCCACAAAAAATGCACCTGACCCACTTTGGTTGTCGAGAGGACTTCGGCTTTGAAACCGCCACGCTGAGCCCAGAAGGCGGCACTTTTGGAGGCCGCGGCTACCACCGAACTTTCTTCGATGACCATGGGGATGGCGTAGGTCCGGTCGTTGATGACAAAATTGGGGGCCAACCCGTAGGGCATGTAAAAGTTCGTGACGGTGTTCTCGATGAACTCGTCGTGGAGTTTTTGAACAGCCGCTTCGTTGTGCCAATAGCCCGAAAGCACCCGGTAAGCGTTCTCGGCATCGGCAAAAAAGCGGTTGCAAAGCCATTCGATTTTGGCTTCTTTGGAGAGTTTCGAAAAGCCGGATACCGGCGTGTTGTGCTTGGTCATAAACAGGCTCAAAGATAAATTATTAACTTGCAGAGGCCTCTTTTGTTTCATGGGGGCCTGTGCATGACCCAAATAGCCATGGCTCGATTAAACTTTGAGCCCTCTTCGCAGGTTCTAACCATCCCATTCAATCGCAGGCCCATGCCTATTCCAACCCTCTTTTTGCATCTATGAGCCATCATGTGGTTGTTCGCGATGACCAAGAGGCCGCCTTGGTGGTGGCCAATGGCCGGGCCTGCAGCCCCGAATTATTGGGACAGTTGTTGGAATGGAGCCCTTTGGTGGTGGCTCTGGACGGGGCCTTTGATCGCTTAATGGCCATGGGAGTCAAAGTGGACGTGGTTTTGGGGGACATGGACAGCGTTGGCGGCGGGCTTTGGGGAACGGCTTTGAAGGCCGGGGATCCTGCGGCCCTGGAAGCTGTTCGACGGCATGTGGAGGGAGCTCAAGACGGGGTTCAATGGGTCTATGCCCCCGATCAGGAGGCCACCGATCTCCAAAAAGCCTTGCAATGGTTGTGGGACCGGGGGCATCGCTCCGCTCAGGTCCTTTGGGGAAACGGACCGGGACCCGACCATTTTTTTGGGCATCTTCATGCCCTTGCAACCGCCCCGGCAGGAATGTCGGTGGGGATGCTCGAAGAGGAATCGCGAACGTTTCGCGTGCCCAAAGAGTTTAGTAAGTGTTACGGACAAGGCGAACGACTATCCCTCATGCCTTTTCCGTCCGCTTTTTCGGTTGAAACCGAGAATTTGCTTTTTTCGTTGAAGGGCGAAGACCTGCATGCCGGGCATCGCATTGGCATTAGCAACCAAGTACTTCAAAACGGTCGGGTACGGATCTCCTACACCGATGGATGCCTGCTCATGACCGAACCACTCCGACTTTAATTATTGTAATACAATGAAAATCAAACTATTAATTTCAATTTTTGTTTTGTTTGCGACCCCGTTTTGGTGTAGCGCACAGACCCAGCACAGCGCTACTTGGACGGATGGGGTGGCCTGCATTGTGTATTCGCATTGCACCCCTTGTCATAACAACCAGGGCATTGGGCCCTTTCCATTGACGACGTATAACGAGGTTTATGCGAATCGATTCTCAATAGCCGCTTCGGTACAGGCTCGTTCCATGCCGCCCTTTCCCGCCGATCAGGTCAACAGGCGCTATGCCCATGCCAATACCCTGGAGGCCCACGAAATCAACGAAATAGTGGATTGGGTCAACAATTTTGCTCCGTTGGGAAATCCCGCTCAGACACCCACACCGCCGGTTTACAGCAGCGCTTTTCAGATTCCCAACCCCGACACGGTTTATCGAATTCCTAATTATAACGTGAACACCACATCGGATTTGTACCGGGTTTTTGTTTTGCCAATGGGCAACAACCTATCTCGTAACATTACGGGCATTGAAGTGGTTCCCGGCAACCGTGAAATAGTGCATCATGTGTTGGTTTTTCAGGATACATCGCGGATACCCATGCAAAGAGATTTGGCAGACCCACTTCCGGGTTACTCGGCCTTTGGCGGAACCGGCTCCAACTCTTCCAAAATGATCACTGGTTATGTGCCTGGTCAGGGTTCTTTGATTTATCCGGCTGGTTTTGGGGAGTCTGTTTTGCCCAATAGTTACCTCTGCATCCAGGTGCATTATCCCGGGGGAATTAGTGGTCAGACCGATAGCACCTCTGTTCGTATCAAATACGGTCCCTCCACGGGTCTTCGTAACATGCTGACCTTGCCTATTTTGAACCACGGTCCGGCCTTGGTGAACGGGCCTTTGAGTATTCCCGCCAATACCACCAAAACCTTTAGGGCGGAGTACACATTGCCCGTGGGGGTCACCCTTCTTGGCGTCTTGCCTCATATGCATTTGGTTGGGAAATCCATGCAGGTTTATGCTCTCAAGCCGGGTGGCGATACGGTGCATCTGGTGAATATCCCCGAATGGGATTTTCATTGGCAGATGTACTATCGTTTTCAAAAGCCTATTTATTTACCCCCCGGAACCAAAGGCGTTGCGATAGCTTCGTATGATAACACCACGGCCAACCCGAACAACCCGAACAACCCACCCCAAAATGTAACACTAGGTGAAGGAACCGGCGATGAGATGATGTTGGTTTATTTCAACTTTACCACCCAGGGGGCCTCCCCGCTCGACACCAACTTGGTGATTGATACCGCCTCCCATTGGCGGCATGATTCCTTGTCCTGCGCATTGGTTGCTGGCCAAGAGCCTGTTTTGCCGGAATGGGCCGAGCGATCGGGATGGCATTACGACTTTCATAGCCAAACACTTACGGTCAAAGGACCTGCCCAGGGGGGCTTTGGTTATGCCTTAAGGGATTTGCAGGGGAAGTTGCTTTGGAGCGGACGGGCTCCCTCGGGGCAAGCGTTGGTGCAACAAAACGTTTCGTTATCCGCCCCTGGTGTTTGGATCGGAAGCATCACCGATATTCAAGGGCGGAGTCACTACCGCAAATGGTCTAGTTCGTGGCGGTAGAGAACAGGCCTCCTTCCCTTCGATACATCTTGTATTATGCAGGCCCATGTCCTCTGTGCAATCGGGTCGTGCGTTGGATGAGTCGCCATCAAAGCAGTCGAGCCTCGTTTAACTTTCGTCCTCTGCCGGAACAGCGCGAGGAATGGCTTCGTCAAGGGCTTCCTTCGGCTTGGTGGGAGGCCCCGGATTCGGTTTTGTTACAAGACGAATTAAGCGGTCGTTGGTACCGTGAATCAGAGGCTGTTCTACTGGCAATCAAGGGATTGCATAATCGTTACCTGCCTCTTGTGGCCGTCATCGCTTGGATTCCAAGAAGGTTATTGGACTGGTGTTACCGACGGTTACGCCCCGCCACTTCGTTGAGGCCTTATCGGCCATCGTGATCTTTCTTTAGACGGTCATGATTTCTTTTTCTTTGGTGGCGAGGACTTCGTCCACCTTGATAATCATCTTGTCCGTCATTTGTTGAACCTTGGCTTCGGCGTCTTTGATCATGTCCTCGGGCAGGCCATCTTTTTGAAGTTTCTTGCATTCTTCGTTGACATCACGGCGCGCGGAGCGAATGCTAACCTTGGCATGTTCTCCTTCGGATTTGGCTCGCTTCACCAATTCTTTGCGGCGTTCTTCGGTCAGGGGAGGAATGTTGATTCGAATCAAATGACCGTCGTTGGATGGGTTGAGGCCGAGGTTGGAGTTGATGATAGCTCGTTCGATGGCCGCCAGAACGGATTTTTCCCAGGGCTGTACGGAGAGGGTCCGTGCGTCGGGGGTGTTGACATTGGCCAGCTGATGCAGGGGAGTGGGGGTGCCGTAGTAATCAACGCGTACATCCTCCAGCATGGATGGGCTGGCCTTCCCCGCCCTCAGTTTGGAAAGTTCAAATTGAAGGTGTTGGATGGCCTTGTCCATGGACTCTTGTCCTTCGTCTAACCAAAATTGGATGGATTCATGCATATCGTGAGGGGTTGTTACCGGTTGCCGGGGGTAATGGTTGGGGCAAACCGGGTCTAAAAATACCCCTATCCCTCCAAAAACCGAAGGGCAGCCCAATAAATCGCCCGAAAGGGGGGTGCTGGGTCGAGAACCCCAAGGGTTAACGATTCGTTAACAATGGCTTCTTCGATGACCTTTTGCTTTGTGTCAATTTCACCAAAAACACAATTGATTTTCAAGTAGTTGAAATAGAATTGATTACAAAACTAACCTCCCCCTCTATGCTGCGATTTTTTGTAACGATTGGTTCCGATTCAGGCCTTCGTGGTCGGACTTTGGCTTGGATTCTGGCGGTGGCTTCCTTTTTGCCGCTGGTTTCATGGGCTCAAACGGCGAGTTTGACCGGTACGGTTCGGGATAAATCCACCAACGAAACCTTGATCGGCGCCGCGGTTCTGGTCAAAGGGACCACCAACGGTTCCTCCACCGACTTGGACGGCAAATACCTGATCAACGGAATCAACCCCGGTAAAGTGACCCTGGTGGTTCAATACCTGGGCTACAATCCTTTGGAGGTTTCAGGTGTAATGGCGGTCGCTGGCAAAACCGAGCGTATGGACCTGTACTTGGACCCATCCTCCACCGCCCTTTCGGAGGTTAAAGTCGAAGCGGAGGCCCTCAAAACCACCGTTTCGGCCATCCAATTGATGCAGAAAAATAGCGCGTCTCTCATGGACGGGACCTCCTCGGATCAAATCAAGAAATCCCCGGACAAAAACACCGCCGATGTGCTCAAGCGTTCCAGCGGCACCACCATCCAGGATGGTAAATACGCCATCGTCCGCGGTTTGAACGAACGATACAACCTGGCCTTGGTGAACGGCGCCATGCTCCCCGGATCGGAGCCGGACAAAAAGGTTTTCTCCTTTGATATTTTCCCGGCAGGCATGCTGGATAATTTGATCATTATCAAAACCGCTCAACCTGATTTGCCCGGGGAATTTGCGGGCGGTATTATTCGCATCAATACCAAGGATGTTCCGGACAGCAATTTCTTGAGCATCTCAGCCTCCGGGGGGATGAACACCCAAGCGACCTTCCAAAATTTTCGCAGGGTCAAGGGCTCCTCAACCGATTGGTTGGGTTACGATAACGGACAAGGCGAAGGGACCCGGGTTTTGCCCAAAGACTGGCCTAAAACCCTTAAAATATTGAAGAATGACACCTTTACGACTCGAGCTCAACGTTTTGAATTGTCCAAGCAATTTACAAACACCTTCCAACCTAACGAATTGAATGCCCTGCCCTACGGCGGATTTCAATTGTCCGGCGGATTGCGCAAAACCCAAGGCAACAACGAGTTTGGCATGATAGGCGGCATGAACTATTCCCTGAGTCAGCGAGTCAATTACCAGCAGGTCAATGGTTGGGGCGGGGTCAACGGACGACTCGGTGATTCGACCGCTTTCAATTCTTTGTTGAATACCTTTCAGGATACGGTTTTTGCCAACGAAATTTCTTGGGGAACCCTCTTGAACTTTTCGGCACGACTGGGTGCGTCCAATCGACTCTATCTCAAAAACGCTTTTAACATTACTTCGGATCAGATTTATACCAACGGTCAGGGATACCGCACCGAAAACGGCGAGTTTGAGAATTTCCGCCGTTACCAACTTGATTTTACCAGCAACCGATTATTGACCAGCCAGCTGGGCGGCGAACACAGCCTTTATAACAACAAATTTCGATTGGACTGGACCGGTTCCCTTTCACAGATGAACCGGGATCAGCCGGATTTTCGAAGGGTGCGTTATAATGGGAACGAAATCAATTCCGGCACCGACAGCGCCGCCATCATTTGGCGTTTTAACCCCAACTCCTCGGCCAACAACACCGATGGTTACCGCTTCTTTGCTTCGATGACCGAAACCGTGGGCAATGCGGTGGTCAACTTGACCGTGCCCTTTCAGTGGAAGGGACACAAGCATGAATTCAAAACAGGTTTCTATGCTCAGTCCAAGCAAAGGGAATTCATCGCTAGGGCTTTGGGGTATGCAACATCAGGCGGGGTCTTTGATCCTAAAATTAGTTTGATGGGCTTGGACTCGGTTTTTGGGGACTGGAATATGCGGGAAGGAGGCTTGTGGATGGACGAAGTTACCAACCCCAGCGACCGATACCGGGCGGAATCCCGTTTGTTGGCCGGTTATTTGATGATGACCAATCGTCTGGGCCCCAAAACCAAAGCCATTTGGGGGTTGCGTTATGAGGCCTTCACCCAACAGCTGATTGCCCCCACCGATGTTGAATTGACCACTTTTGACACCACCACCAACAAATTCCCTACCTTCTTGCCCTCATTGAATTTGGTGCATTCGCTGAACGAGTCCTCGAACCTGCGTTTTGCATTTTCAAGGACCCTGTCGCGCCCGGAATTCAGGGAAATCGCTCCCTTTGCCTTTTATGACTTTGACCTTTTTGCAACCACCTACGGAAACGACTCTTTGATTCAGGCGACCATCTACAACGTGGATTTGCGTTACGAAATCTTCCAAAAGATGGGCCAGATGTTTTCGGCCGGGGTGTTTTATAAATTGTTCCAAAACCCGATTGAGCAGTTTTTCCCTGCGGCGGTGGGTTCCGGACTTCAGCGGGGCTTGTCTTGGTTGAACTCACCGGATGCTAACACCTTTGGGATGGAATTGGTGGTCCGCAGGAACCTTGAAGCTCTGTCCATGTGGGGTTTGGGTGGATTTTGGAAGGATATGGCGTTGAGTTCCAACCTGGCCTTGATTCGCTCGCAGATTGTGATCCCTTACGCTGATACCACCCGGGGCAAGTACCTGCGACCCATGCAGGGTCAGTCCCCCTTCATCTTCAATGTGGCTCTCCAATACAGCAATGCCGAGCGGGGACTGCAATGCAATTTGCTTTACAATCAAATTGGCCGTCGGGTGGCCTTTGTTGGGGCTCCGGATGTGAATTTAGCTGATTACTATGAAAACTCCCGCCCCTTGATGGATTTGCAAGTGAGCAAGAACTGGGGCCGGGCCACGTTGACCGTGTCTATATCGGACCTCTTTAATCTACCGAGGTATATCTATTTGGATCAAAACAGCAACGGCCGCTTGGACAAGGAGTTGTACCAAGACGCCGAAAAGGTGGGTATTCAAAAACCAAACCTGGAATACCGGGCCGATCGGGACGCTGTGATCCTGCGTAGCCAGCCAGGTAGGACGGCCAGCATTGGTTTTAGTTACCGTTTGTAAACGGGTTCTTAACCTTTTCTTAACGTGGCTGTAAAGATGGCTTAAAGCCGCGATGGGAATTTTGGGCAAAATCCAAAACCCCATGAAAAAGTTCATCCTCCTTTTGCTGCTGCTAACGGCTGGAACCTTGGTTCCTTCCTTGATGCGGGCTCAAAGCGTGATCCAGGTTACGGCGGACATTACCACCAATACGACCTGGACCCGCAACAACATCTATGTTCTGAACGGCTACCGTTATATCAAGGACGGAGCGACGTTGACCATCGAGCCTGGCACGATCATCAAGGGCGACAAGGCCTCCAAGGCCACCCTGATTGTATCCAAGACCGGTAAGATTTTTGCGAACGGTACGGCAACGGAGCCGATTGTCTTCACCTCGAACCAGCCTTTGGGTCAGCGCACCTACGGTGACTGGGGCGGGATTGTGATGTTGGGTAATGCGACGATTAACGTTGCCGGTGGCAGTGGATTGATTGAGGGTGGTTTGTTGGGCGCGGATGCGACCTACGGTGGCACCAACGACGATGATTCATCGGGTGTGATGCGCTATGTGCGCATAGAATTCCCAGGTATTGCCTACCAGCCCAACAACGAGATCAATGGATTGACTATGGGCGGTGTGGGCCGCAAGACGGTGATGGAGAATATCCAGGTGAGCTATTCGGGCGATGACTGCTTTGAGTGGTTTGGTGGCACGGTGAACGGCCGCAACCTGATTGCGATTCGCGGCTGGGATGATGACTTTGATGTGGACTTTGGATTCCGC
>CAIOCC010000074.1 GCA_903856555.1 uncultured Bacteroidota bacterium | reverse complement strand
TTCTTAGGAGCAGCAGCCTTCTTAGGAGCAGCAGCTTTCTTAGGAGCAGCGGCCTTCTTAGGAGCAGCAGCCTTTTTAGGAGCAGCAGCCTTTTTAGGAGCAGCAGCCTTTTTAGGAGCAGCAGCCTTTTTAGGAGCAGCAGCCTTCTTAGGAGCAGCCTTGGTGGCCGCTGCCGGTTTGGTTGATTTTTTTTCCACTTTTATTTGGGTTTAGTTAAAGGAAAAAAAAGGAGCTTTGTATAATCCGCAAAGCAGACGGAAAGACGTAAGGTCCATGTGGATAACAGGGAAGAAGCGAAAATTCAGACGCCGAATTAACTTTAAATGCCTGTTAACTAGCATATTAAGACAATTCAATCTGTACAATTTAATGAACGGATTGAGACCCAAAAACCATGGTTGCTTATCGAAGAGGCCAGGGATTTTAGTGAAAATTTTGGGGATAAGTAGGTTGATTTCGAGTCGCCGAAGTGGCTCGAACACGGAAGAAAAAAACCGATCATCGAAGCTTTTTTCTTTGGGATTTTCAACGTTGGTTGAGTCAAAATTCCACTGATTAATACAAAGATATAAAAACAAATTTGGGTTTTCATCCTTGTGCTTTCATTTTTTTGGGTATTGGCATAACGACCCCAACGATTTGTAGTTGCAGAAGGACGGTGCCAGCTCGGAATAGGCTGACTTAGATATCGGTTAAATATTAATTAAAACACACAAAATCAAAGTGTTATGAAAATATTGAATAGTGCTTACACCACGTCTATCGAAGCATCATGGGCTGTTTGACGTTGATTTTTGGTAAATCAAATCGCTTGATTTTTTTTTTGGTTCCGATACTTGTCAAAATGGAATTGCGAGATCATGGTGCTGCTCGAAGGTTGTTGTTGCGGTTTCACAGGGCAGAGAATTCTCCGGGTCCCTTGCAGCAGTTGACGCCTTCGTTTTCTTTGAGTGTATCCATCCTATTTGCCATGGATTCCGATTAACCCATGGATTCCGATTGACCCATGTAGTGTTCATCGGTAGGCGTTGTAGAGAAACGGCCAGTTGGGTTGTTGCCAGACGGTGCTCGTGGCGCTTGGAAATCGGCGCACCCATGGGTCAAAACCCCGTACATCCTCGGATTTTGTCCAAAACAACGTTATGTCTATATTTGCGCACCTTTAGGGCCCGTTCGTCTAGGGGTTAGGACATCAGATTTTCATTCTGGTAACAGGGGTTCGATTCCCCTACGGGCTACCAATCAAGTCAGAAGGCTCCACGCGAGCCTTTTTTTGACCCTAAACCCCGATTTTATGAAAAGAATCGCCATCAACGGGTTTGGCCGCATTGGCCGCCTAAGCTTCAAGTACCTTCTCCAGAATCCTCAAGTGGAAGTGGTTGCCATCAACGACCTGACCGATCCAGAGACCCTTGCTCACTTGCTCAAATACGACTCGGTCCACGGCCGGTTTGGGGGTGAAGTCCGCATTGAAGGCGATGCCCTGATGGTTAACGGTCGCCGGATTCGTATTTGTGCCGAAAAAGACCCAGCCAAGCTTCCTTGGAAAGAGGAGCGCGTGGATGTGGTCATTGAGTCAACCGGGCGCTTTACCGACGAAGAAAAGGCCGGACTCCATCTCCAAGCCGGTGCATCCAAGGTGATTATTTCAGCCCCCGCCACCGGCGAGATGAAGACCGTCGTGCTGGGTGTTAACGATCATAGCCTGAATGGTACCGAGCGCATTTTGTCCAATGCATCCTGTACGACCAATTGTTTGGCGCCCATGGTTAAGGTATTGGACGATGCATGGGGGATCGAAAGCGGGTTTATGACCACGATTCACGCCTATACCGCCGACCAAAATCTGCAGGACGCACCCCACAAAGATCTACGCCGGGCCAGAGCAGCGGCCTGTAGCATCGTTCCTACTTCGACAGGTGCTGCCAAGGCGGTTGGTTTGGTCCTTCCTCATTTGAAAGGCAAGCTCAACGGGAATGCAATGCGCGTTCCGGTACCGGATGGTTCGGTCACCGATTTCACGGCCATTTTGAAGAAACCAGCGACCGTTGAGGAGATTAACCAGGCCTTTGCAGCTGCCGCTGCTGGTTCGATGAAAGGAATCTTGGAATACCAATTGGACCCCATCGTTTCGGTTGATATCATTGGGAATACCCATTCATGCATTTTTGATGCAGCCCTCACCATGGTCATTGGTCAGACGGTCAAGGTGGTCGGCTGGTACGATAACGAGGCGGGCTACTCCTCCAGGATTGCAGATTTGGCCGCAAGGGTGGCCTAAGACTCTTACGAATTTTCATTCATCGCATGATCAAAACGCCGGATCTTTTGGAACTCGCCGGGGCGAGGGTCTTGATGAGGGTTGATTTTAATGTCCCTCTTGATTCCAAAACTTTGCAGCCGACGGATTTGACCCGAATGCGCGCGGCTCTTCCCACCTTGGAATACCTCCTGAATGCTGGAGCATCGGTGGTTTTGTGTTCGCATTTGGGCAGACCCAAAGGAGGACCGGAAGATCGCTACTCTCTGAAGCATCTCTTGCCTTCGTTGGAGAATCTCCTGAGTCGCAAGGTTCGTTTTGTCAACGATTGCATCTCGGATGAAGCCTTTGAGGCCTCGGCGGATTTGCAAGCGGGTTCGGTTTTGCTCTTGGAAAATGTTCGATTCTACCCAGCGGAAGAAGCAGGTGATGTGGAATTTGCCCAAAAATTGGCGCGTCATGGAAATTGCTATGTGAACGATGCCTTTGGAACGGCTCACCGCGAGCATGCCTCGACGGCTACGGTTGCCCGTTTTTTTGGGAACCAGGTGGCCGCAGGTTACTTGATGAAAGCCGAACTTGACCAGGCTGCCCGGGTTCTGGAAAATCCACGCAGGCCGTTTACTGCCATCATGGGAGGAGCCAAGGTTTCAGACAAACTTCTTTTGATTGAAAATTTGCTGCCCAAGGTGGATCGTCTGTTGGTGGTGGGGGGCATGGCCTACACGTTTTGCAAAGCGATGGGTGGCGAGGTGGGCTCTTCCTTGTGCGAGGACGATCGCGTGGAAACAGCCCGGAATTTGCTCGCCAAGGCCAAGGATTTGGGCGTTGAATTGGTTATCCCCGAAGATTCGGTGATTGCTGATGCTTTCGGGAACGATGCCCATCGCCAGATTGCCATGAACCACCAAATACCTGCCGGTTGGATGGGTTTGGATTTGGGGCCCAAGGCCATC
>CAIOCC010000073.1 GCA_903856555.1 uncultured Bacteroidota bacterium | reverse complement strand
CCTGGGCCGAAGTTCGAGCCGTTCTGCGCCCAATTGAAGCAAGCGGTGGCGTATGGTCCTGGTGGCAGGCCAGAACATCGGGTGGCTCCGCCCTGAAGCCCCAAGCGTCACCTGTTTTGGAAAATCCATTGCACCATGAACAATGGTCAGCGATGGATCTCCTCTTGGATCAACCCCCGTCTGCATTGCCTGCAGCTTGGGAGGCCGGGGTTCCACCATTCTTGCGCGGGCCTTACGCCACCATGTATCTTCAAAGACCGTGGACCATTCGCCAATACGCTGGTTTTAGCACGGCAACGGAGTCCAATGCCTTTTATAAGCGCAATTTGGCAGCCGGCCAAAAAGGGCTATCGGTCGCTTTTGATTTGCCCACCCATCGAGGTTACGATTCGGATCATCCCCGAGCCATGGCCGATGTAGGCAAGGCCGGAGTCGCCATCGACTCTGTGGAGGACATGAAGATCTTATTCCGGGATTTGCCTTTGGACCAATTGTCGGTCAGCATGACCATGAACGGAGCAGTGGTCCCCATCTTGGCATTTTTTGTTGTTGCCGCCGAAGAAAGCGGGGTTCCATCCCATCAATTGAGCGGAACCATTCAGAACGATATCCTCAAGGAGTTTATGGTTCGCAACACCTACATCTACCCACCGGGTCCTTCCATGCAGATCATTGCCGAAATATTTGGCTATTGTTCCCGCGCGTTGCCCCGCTTCAATTCCATTAGCATATCGGGTTACCACATGCACGAAGCCGGTGCGCCGGCGGAATTGGAATTGGCTTATACCCTGGCGGATGGCATGGAATACCTCCGAGCTGGGATTCGTGCCGGCCTCCGTTTGGATGAATTTGGCCCACGGCTCTCGTTTTTTTGGGCCACCGGGATGGATTTGGTCACCGAAATAGCCAAACTCCGTGCTGGGCGCTTGTTGTGGTCGCGAATCACCAGAGCCATGGGGGCCGCTTCCTCCAAGGCGATGGCGCTTCGAACCCATTGCCAAACCTCGGGCTGGAGCCTCACCCAACAAGACCCCTACAACAACATTGCCAGGACTTGCCTGGAGGCCCTGGCCGCCCTTTTGGGCGGGACCCAGAGCCTGCATACCAACGCATTGGACGAAGCCTTGGCCTTGCCAACCGATTATTCGGCCCGCATTGCCCGTAACACCCAATTGTATCTGCAACGCGATTGCGGTCTCTGTTCTTGGGTGGACCCTTTTGGGGGATCTCTTTTGTTGGAACAACGGACCCAAGCCTTGGTACGACAGGCCTTGGATCGAATCCAAGAAATTGAGGAGGCCGGTGGGATGACCAAAGCCCTCGAAAATTCCTTACCCAAACGACGAATCGAGGAGGCAGCAGCCCGAAAGCAAGCACGCATTGATTCCGGTATCGACCCCATCATTGGCGTCAATGCCTACAGGCCTTTGGTGGATTTGATCACCCCCGAAATTCCTTTGCTCAAAGTGGACCACGAACAGGTGCTCAAGGCACAATTGGATTCCCTGCAAACCCTGCGAGCAGGCCGGGATGAAATGGCCGTCCAAAAGGCGCTGAGCGCCTTGCGAGAAGTGGCCCGCGTGATGGCCTCGGATAACCCAACCAAGGACCAGGAAACCAAGGACCAGGAAACAAACGCCGATAAGACATCCGGATTTGGATTGATGGAATGCGCCGTTGAGGCCGCCAGACACCGGGCGACCT
>CAIOCC010000072.1 GCA_903856555.1 uncultured Bacteroidota bacterium | reverse complement strand
TGGGGCGGCCCGAAACATCGAAGGCGGCGGATCGTTGACGATTTTGGCCACGGCGCTGATTGATACGGGTTCCAAAATGGACGAGGTCATCTTTGAGGAGTTCAAGGGAACGGGTAACATGGAATTGCAACTGGACCGCAAACTTTCCAACAAGCGCATCTATCCTGCGATTGATGTGACGTCCTCATCGACCCGAAGGGATGATTTGTTAATGGACAAGGACACCCTCAAAAAAATGTATATTCTGCGCAACCACTTGGCTGATATGACTTCTCAAGAGGCCATGGAGTTGTTGCTAAATCACATGCGGGGCACCCTATCCAACGAAGAGTTCCTCATGTCCATGAACCGCGGTTAAACCTAAGCGATACCAAGCCATTGCTTTCGAGCTCTAAGCTCGGTGGGCCCGGATTGGAGGTCTTGTTCGATTTTGTGTTGGTCGTAGTAGCGAAGGGTCGAGTGGGGACGCAAGACTCCTTGCCGCTCGTGCCCGAGCGCTGTGATCCATCGAACCCGTAGCGAATCGTTGGTAGTCAGGGCTTTGCGCAAAAAGTCCGTATCCGACGAAGGATTCAGGACCGCTGGGTACGGGTCGCTCGTATTCGTTTGAATTTCCCATGACAGCCATCGATCATCGGGTCCCAACCCGGCCAAGGCCGCTGGAGAACCTGGCACGCAATGTTCCACCCGCGGTTCGGCCTGATTCCATTTCATTTGTAGTCCCAGCAAGTGTTTGATTCGGTCCTCGTTGGGCGTTGTTGTTAGACGACAACCGAATTGGGGGAGGATGGAACGCAAGGATTCTTCGATACTGTTGGGTTGTTCGTAATGGATTCGAAAATAATCCGTCCAATTTTTGTAAGTCGAAGGGACAATGGCATTTTCATCCAACCAAAGGGTCAAGGTTTCTTGGGTATAACCCGGGGTTTCGGGGCCTTGTTCAAAACGCTTCCATAGGTAACGAATCAGGTCATCCAAGGAGGCAGGGGACTCGTTGTTCACGGTGCTGGAACGGATCACCAAATCCAAGTGCAAAGCCTGCAACATACCTTCGGCATAAATGGAAACCCGTCGATGGGGCGCAGATTGGCTTTGGGAGTATCCATCGACCCACGTGTCGATGCTGGATTCTCGCAGGCCGTGGTTGTAACGCCCGTAGTTCTCGCTGTGCCTTAGGAGGTAGGCGTTGACTTCTTCCAGGTATTCATCCGGGAGTAAACAACCGCTACGGACCAAGAAGAGGTCCCCGTAATAGGTCGTAAACCCTTCGTACACATAGCCCAATTCACTGTACATCCATCCCTCGTATCGATAGGATTCCATGCCCTTGGGGCGAAAAGACTTCACATTCCATGCATGAAATAATTCGTGGGATGCAACACCCAGCAATTCTCGGTACAAATGTTTCCATATCTCGGTGGCGGGTCCCAGGGCGAGAACCGTGCAGCGTCGGTGTTCCACGCCGTGATAAAAGGCATAGGGTAGGCCGACCAGCATGAAGTGAAATTCGTCTTGTGGAAACCGGCCCAGGGTTTGGATTTGCACGCTGGCCATGGTCTCCCATTGACGACAAATTTGGGCTTGCATCGCTTCATCGGGCGCCGGGACACCGTGCATCCATAACACAAATGCCACCCCTTCGCTGACCCAATCCAATCGCTGCAATTGGGCGGAAGCCATCCAAGGACTGTCCACCAATTCGTGGTAATCGCTGGCCGTATAACCTTGGTCGGCTTGGCCATGCAGGGAAGTGGCGATGATGATGGGGCCCGCCGAAGTTGACATCCCTTCGGTACGGACGTGCAATCGACACGGCTGCCCCATCGAATCCTCGCGGTACATCAGGCAATGCACGGGGTTGACGTACATCCATTCGGGATCGGCCCAACAGGCTCCGGCGTCGGGTTGATTGGCAAAATACCGGTAGCTTAACCGCAAGGTGGTGGACCCGGGGTGGTGAACCAGCCACTCGGAGGCTTCGGTTTTGATAACGGGTAGGGGTTCGCCGTTCTCGTTTTGGGCCGTCAAGGCCACCAAATTTCTGACAAAGAGGCTTTGCTCGTAGCGTCCCGGCCTCCATTGGGGGAGTCGAAACCGGGTTTCGGCGCCGTGCACGTGCCATTGAACCTCCACAAGCAGGTGCCGGGGCCGTTCAGGGTCCAGGCCAACGGTGTAAATCGCTTCGGGTTGTTGGGGTTGATTCATGGTCAACAAAGGTAGGGTCAAGGGTTGAATGGGGACCCAAAAGCCTTATCTTTGCGACCCTTCGTTATAGAAATACGCCATGAAACGCACTTTTCAGCCCTCCAACCGCAAGCGTCGTAACAAACACGGTTTCCGTTCCCGCATGGAGACGGCCAACGGTCGTGCCGTATTAGCCCGTCGTCGGGCCAAGGGCCGCAAGAAGCTTTCGGTATCGGACGAGCGTCGACACAAGTCCTAACCACGTCCGGGATGCTCGTTCGGAGCATGCCACCCCGCCTGAGGGGCTTTGGTTCTTTTGATCGTGTCTTTGAGCAGGGCTCCCATTTCTTTGAATTTCCCTTCCAGGTTCGGTATCTCCCCGGATCCCAGCCGTTGAACATTGGTTTCTCGGTCCCCAAAAGACGCTTCAAAAAAGCTGTTGACCGAAATCTATTGCGTCGTCGAATGCGCGAGGCTTACCGTCTGCATCGGATGACTTGGGAAACGCAGGGTTCCGGAGGCTCTCTGGTATTGGTCTATTCCACCAACGAAATCTTGGATTACGATCGCATCTCCGCTGGCCTCATCAAGGCCATGCAGCGGTGGGCACGGCAGAACCCCTTGACAAAACCTCCCTCGGTGCAGGATCTATGAAGGCCCTCTTGATTTTCTTGGTCCGGGTCTACCAAGGGATGATTTCACCTCATCTTCCTCCGTCATGCCGCTACAGCCCCACTTGTTCCCAGTACGCAGTGGAGGCCTTGGGCCGATACGGGGCTTGGAAGGGAAGCTTTTTGGCGGCCAAAAGAATTTTGCGTTGCCATCCCTGGGGCGGTCATGGCCACGACCCCGTTCCCTAAATTTGAAGATTCGTCCCCTCCACCCATGCGCCTCTATTCCTCCCTAAGGTCCCTGTTCTCCGCCCAACGATTCCGCGCGTTGCCGGTCTCACGCCGAATTCGCCACCTGGCGCTGGTGATGGTCCTGGCCACCTCCAGTTGGGCTCTGACCAACAATTACTTCGAGATTTCAAAGCATATTGAGATTTTTGCCACCCTCTTCCGGGAGATCAACATGTATTATGTGGACGATGTGGATGCCGGCAAACTGATGAAAACCGGCATCGATGCCATGCTCAAGAGCCTGGATCCCTACACCGATTTTATTGCCGAATCGGATGTCGAAAATTTCAAAATCATGACCACAGGTCAGTACGGTGGGATCGGGGCCTTGATTGCCAAGGTGGGGGATACGGTGGTGATTGCTGATCCCTACGAAGGTTTTCCGGCCCAGAAAGCTGATCTCAGGGCCGGAGATCAATTACTCAAAATAAACGGAGAGGATGTCCTGGGTCGGAATACCGACGACGTTTCCAAACTGCTCAAAGGCCAGCCCAAAACCGAGGTCAAGGTTTTGATCGCCCGGATGGGTGTCGCTAAGCCCATCGAAAAAGTATTGTTACGAGAAGAGGTCAAAGTGACCTCTGTGACCTATTCCGGCATGCTCAATGAACAGGTTGGTTATGTCAACCTCAGCGCTTTCAGGGTGGATGCCGGCAATGAAATCCAAAAAGCCATGTACGAGCTCAAAACCCGTGGCATGAAATCCATGGTATTGGACCTGCGTGGGAATCCCGGTGGTTCCTTGGATGAGGCGGTGAGGATTAGCGGATTTTTTATTCCAAGGGGTTCCAAGGTGGTCGATACCCGGGGCAAAGTGAAGGAATGGGACAAATCCTATCAAACAACCAACGATCCGGTGGACGCCGAAATGCCGGTCGTGGTACTGGTGGATGGTTCATCGGCCTCGGCCTCGGAAATTGTTTCGGGGGTCCTTCAAGACTACGACCGGGCGCTGGTGGTGGGTCAAAAAACCTTTGGCAAAGGCTTGGTTCAAACCGTGCGGCCTTTGACCTACAATACCCAGGTCAAGGTAACCACCGCCAAGTATTATATCCCCAGCGGACGTTGCATCCAGGCGATCGAATACAGTGACAAAGAGCCCGGTATCAAAAACCGCCGGGTTGCGGACTCCCTTCGCCGCGAATTCAAAACGGCCGCCGGTCGAGTTGTTTATGATGCGGGAGGGGTGACCCCGGACGTGGCCCTGGCTACCGATACCGCCAGCAATATCCTGGTAACCTTGGTCAACAAGCGTTATTTATTTGATTTTGCAACCTATTACCGTTCGCGGTGTACGACCCTGCCCGAGCCCGAACAATTTGTTGTTAGCGATAGTTTGTACGGTGCTTTCGAAGATTATTTGAAGGGCAAAGACCTATCCTACACCACGGAATCCGATCGTTCACTGCAGGATTTCAAAGAAAAGGCGATCCGGGAAAAATACTTTGACGCAGTTCAGGACGAATACAACGCTTTGGTAGCGCGCAAGCACCATGACAAATCCCGGGATTTGCAAAAGCATCGTGCCGAAATCTCGGATTACCTCAAGCAGGAAATCGTGGGTCGGTATTATTACCAGAAGGGACGCTTGCGTTCCACTTTTGCATCGGACCCAGAAATACAGCGCGCTCTGGTGCTGTTGGGTCAACCCTCCGATTATCGTCGGCTGTTGCAGGTTCCCTAAGGATGGACTCCTGGCTCTGGCTTCTGGTCTTTGGAGTATTGGCCGGTTTTTTGGGAGGCTTGTTTGGGGTCGGTGGAGGTATTGTCTATGCGCCCCTTTTGGGTTGGTGGTTGGCAGGGAAGGGTTGGCAGGGTTCCGCCTTGGTTGAATTGGTTTTGTCAAATTCGTTGGCCCTCACCTTGCTTACCGGTGTTTTGGGTTGGGGATTGTGGCTGCGCAAAGGCGTCAAGACGGGGTGGGATGGGTTTGTTTTGGGGTTGCCATCCGCCCTTACCGCGGTTAGCATGGCGCATCTGGTGCGTCAAGGGGGATGGTATCAGCCTGCCGGTTTTCGCTGGGTTTTTGGGTTGATGTTGGGGATGGTTTTGTTGCGCAATGCCCATCGACTTTGGTCCGAAAGCCGGACCGGAACCCCCTATCCAAAGCGCGCTTTATCGAGGCTCGCGTTGCCTGGTTTGGGTGCCGTTGCCGGTGTTTTTTCGGCCTTGTCGGGCCTGGGCGGGGGAGCCATCATGGTTCCCGTTCTTCAACGATGGGGTTACCGAGACCAAGGGGCCATCAACGCATTGAGCATGGGTTCCATTGCCCTGATGGCGGGCGCCTCAACGCTCTATTATGCCATGATTCCATCGGACTTGACCATTCCTTTGGGAGGAAACGGCCGAGAATGGGTCATGGTGGGTCGCTTGATCCCCGCATTTTTGTTGCCTTGTGCCTTGGGTACCCTTTTGGGCTTGATCCCGGGCATTGCCTTGGCCGAGTCAATGTCCTCTTCCGAACTTGGGCAACGCCGTTTGCGTTGGGCTTTGTTGGTTTTTTTGGTATTGATTTTGGGTTGGATGAATCGCTCTTGTTGGTCTAATTTTTAATGAATGATGAATCAGAAGTCTTTTTGGAAAAATTGTCTAGGGGTCGGTGTGATGGTTTTGGGCTGCCTGAGCCTGGCTCTGGCCCAACAACCGACGGGTGATATGCAGGCCGACTTGCGTAGTCATGTGGGTTTTTTGGCGCACGATAGCCTTCAGGGTCGACAAACAGGTTCTCTATCGGAGAGGTTGGCGGCTTCGTATTTGGTGGAACAGTTGAACGCCATGGGCCTGCAACCCGCCGGCGATTCGGGGTCTTGGGTTCAATCGTTTGGAATCACCGTTCGTCAAGTCGCGGATACCAACTCCACGTTGAAGGTAGGTCGGCGTTCCCTTCGTTATGGGGAGCATTTTGTGGTTCTACCGGGGAGTTCGGGGGGTAGCGCCATCGCACGTGGCGTGAATGCCGGGTATGGGATTGAGGCCGATACCCTGGGCCATAACGACTTGAAGGATACCGTCGCCCTGCGTGGCCGGGTTTGGTGGGTCCGTTGGCAGGGTCCGGCCGGTTCCAACCCCCACGGTCCCTGGGGCGGGCATGTGAATTTGGCCCGCAAATTGGCTTTGGCCGAGCGTTATGGAGCGGTTGCGGTGGTCTTGTATCCTGGCTCACCCGATGAAGTTTGGCCCGATACGACCTTTGATCGCCGTACGCGGGGTTCTACCATTCCCGTGCTTAGCTTGACCCATGCAGGGTTTGCGGCCTTGCCTCTTGGTTTTATGAACGAGGACGATCGCATTCAAGTCAAGGCCGGGGTTCTTGTTACCCGGGTTGTGGCCAACAATGTAGCGGCTTATTTGGATAATGGAGCGAATCGCACCCTGGTTTTGGGAGCGCATTACGATCATTTGGGTTACGGTGAATACGGGAGCTCGCGGCACCGTGGCGAGCCTCAAATTCATAACGGGGCCGATGACAATGCCTCCGGGACCGCCGGCCTTTTGGAATTGGCCAAGTATTGGTCCCAGCATCGAGATCGTCGTTTTAATTTTCTTTTCTTGGCGTTTTCAGGAGAAGAATTGGGTTTGTTGGGTTCGGCTTATTTTGTTAGGAATCCCTGGTTGCCTTTGGATTCGGTGGTGGCCATGTTCAACATGGATATGATTGGACGCCTGCTGGATTCCACGAAGCAATTGGGGGTCCACGGGACCGGGACGGCCTTGGAATGGTCGGCTTTGGTGGATTCCCTAGCGGGACCGCTTCGAATCAAAAGCAGCCCGGCGGGGACAGGATCCTCGGACCACCAATCCTTTTACCTCCAGAATGTTCCTGTTTTGCACTTTTTTACAGGAACCCACGAAGATTATCACAAACCAAGCGACGATGCTCATTTATTGAACTATCAGGGAATGCAGCTTGTGTTGGAATACATGATACGAATCGTGGATGCCTTGCCCTATCACGGTCGATTGACCTATGCCAAAACACAAAACGCAGATGCCCAGGCAACGCCTCGATTTAAACTTACCCTGGGGATTATGCCGGATTATTTTTACGAAGGCGAGGGGGTCCAAGTGGACGGTGTGACGGAGGGCAAACCTGCGTCCTTAGCCGGTGTTCAGCGCGGGGACATCTTGCTTGGTTTGGGTGATTTTCCGATTCGAGATATGCAGAGCTATATGCAGGCTTTGGCCGGTATGCAGCAAGGCAAGACCGTGGACCTTCGGATTCGTCGGAAAGGCGAGCTGATGGAAATGAAGGTTCGATTTTAGATTATGAAACCCGTTACAAGGCCTGTTTTGCTGTTGGATCATGCCGGCCGCGCTTGTTCGGTTTCGGTCGTGGATCCCACAGGTCAAGTATTGGCCGAACGTATCCAGCCGGAGCCGCAGCGTCAAGCCGAGGAGCTGGCCCTCATGGTGCGCGACTGCCTTCAGGATGCCGGGCTGCAGGTGAGGGATTTGGCCGCCATTGGGTGCCAACGAGGTCCTGGCTCCTACACGGGTTTGAGAATCGGTGCTGCTTTGGCCCAAGGGCTAGCCTTGCCCTACGATTTGCCCTTGGTGGGGGTCGGAACCTTGGAATCCATGGCGTATGCCCACGCGATGCAGGTGGGTGTTGGCTCGCTTGCGCAGGGTGAGGGTCCGACTTGGTGGGTGCCGATGATTGACGCCCGGCGAGACGAGGTTTATACTGGCCTATATAGCTTTGAGGATACGGCCGATCTGGCGTATCCAAACCTCAAGGTTTGGCAGGATGCGGAACCCTGTATCCCCGATAAAGATCTTTTTTTAAAAATACAGGGCCAAAAAGTTTATTTTCTGGGGGATGGTGTAAATAAATGGCATGATACATTATCAAATATTGGATATTTAGAACATTGGAAAGAAACAATCTTCGTATTTGAATTAAAAAATATATCCTCTATGTGGTTTGGATTGGTGATGAATTACCTGAATAGGGGGGCGTTTCATCATGCGTCTGCCTTTGTTGTTGATTATCGAAAACCTTTTTTTGGCGCTATCTTCGGATAAGTCTTTTCTGAATGTTATTTTAGGTAACCAAAGGCTCAAAAATTTAAACTAACGACCAAAAGCTACAAGGGGGTGTCAACCATGCTTCGTCAACTCAAGGAGTTGGATCTAGAGAAGGCCTATACGTTGTGCCATGCAATGAACCATCCGCTCCGATACGGCATCGTTCAGTTGCTTGACCAAAACAAGGAATTGACGGTTACGCAGATTTATTTTAAATTGCGAATCAGTCAGTCCATCGCTTCTCAGCATCTAGCCGTATTGCGTCAAGCGGGTATTGTATCATCCCGCAAAGAGGGCAAACAGGTTTTCTATGTTCTCAACAAGACAGGCTATCTAACCCTTTGCCAGGCCATACAATCCCTGAATTCGCTTTGATTCACGGCCATTGCCTGTTTAGTTCCACCAAGTCCCAACCCCTCTTTCCGTCCGCGTCCTCCCAGTTGAGTCGTAGGATTGGATAGCGGTTGGAATAATCCGAGTTGCCGTTCGTAGGCACATTCTTGGATTGAATCCCGTCCCAATACCAATAACACAAGCTATCAGCCAACATATTTTGGCAAATCCTGTCCAGGCTTTTACCTGTCCAGTCGGTCACGTCAATACTCACCATCGCCGAGGATGGTCCTTGGAGGCCGATTCGAATTCTGTTATCCAGAGAAGGCTCCATTTCGTTGGTATTCACTGTTAATTTATACAGGGAGGGGCGTCTGCCGAGGGTTTTTCCTAAGCTCAGTTGACTCGTATCCAATGGGCGATTTGGATAACAACCGGGTCCGGCTCTAAGTGAAGTCGGCGTGGTCCACCACGCCGTATGAGGATGGTTTTGAAGGGTATAGGGCCTTGTGCTCCAAGGGCGTTCCAGGGAAAGTCCCTCTGGGTTTTGGACCAATGGATGAAAACTGGAGTCGTGGAAGCTAATTCGATCCAATCGAAGGCCGGTCGGGTCTTGCAATTCAAGGAAGGCGCCTCCGCCTGGAAGGGGTGGTAGGTCGTGACGAAATATCCGAGATGCAGGCTGATTCGATTCACAGACGCTTAGTCCTTCTGTTTGAATCATCTTTGGATTTCGGGTCAATACGTAACACGTTCCAGGTAGCCAGGCGTCCAAGGGTTGTCCGACAGGATTTCCATCCAGGGTCTGACCGTTGATATCAGTGCGTACCACCCATATCCGCGATGCATCCAATACCTTCTCCGAACGATTGCATGCCTCGATCCAGGGCCAGGCATCAACCCAAGGTCGGGGATAAACTTCGGTGATCAATACGTCCCCACTTTTGGCAGGGATTCCGATTCCGGTCTGTATTTCTTGGTCGGGGAGGGTATCGCCGTTGCAGGCCAGCCAACCCATGCATTGGACCAAACAGGTTTGTCCAGGATCGGGTCGAAGGTGGAGGGGCAAGGGCAGGGTCCAGTGGGATTGGGAGAGTTGGTACCAGCGGGATTCTGGGACCAAATCGGTTGTTAGGCCATCCAATACCAAGGTGACTAGTGTCCCTGGGTGACGGTGAACAGCGGTTCCAAAACGCAGGTGTAGCCAACCACTCGGATCTATTTGGGCGTCTTCGACGACGAGGCTCCCGGCTGGGGCGCATTCCTTGCTTGTGGTATCCATAGGAGCCCCAGGATTCCCGCCCCTTGGGTGGGTGGATGGAATCCATTGCAAAGTGTCTGCACACGGACAACGGGGGTTGATTTTGGTAAGGGACCAGCCTCCCTGTTTTTGTTGCAGGGTTTTCCAAAAACTTAGGTCGAATTGAAAGGTGTCCAAAACCAACGTATCGGGGCTTTCCAAACGGACCCAGTCCCCTTCGTTGTTGAGGTTGGGCCAAGGCTCCAATCCCACATAGGCGGTCTTGTAGGGGTTGCCTTGAAGAGCTTCCCAGGTACTCCAGGTCTCCAAGGATGCCCCAGGGACCAGAACGACGGTTTCATGGGGATCCAGGGTATGAGAGGGGAGAAGGGTGGTGGTGGTTTGATCCCTTAAACGGAAGCCTTTGAGTTGAACAGGGACAGGGCCGGGGTTGTAAAGTTCTAAGTATTCAACGGGAGGGAGTCCCTCTGGAGGAGGCCAAACAGGCGGATCCGGATCGCTCATGATTTCGGTTATCACCAAACGACCGTGTTGTAACACAGGCTGGTAGATGACAAAGTCGGTATCGCAGGGGTTGCCGAACAGGTCTCTCAGGCCTCTAATACGCAGTGTTTGAGGGGTTTCTTGGGGAAAGTCTGGCCATAGGTTGAAGGCTATCATGGTATCGCCTATCCAATGAAAGGGGCCCGCTTCACGACCTCCTTCGACCCAGGTGAAGGTCGCGCCGTTCGTTTGGCTGCTGTCCATGGATTCATTCCATAACAACCTTATGGTGCGATTGCCTTGAAGATCCCAGGATAAAATTCGAGGTCTTAGGCTGTCAGGAACAGGTTGGCCCTGAATCTGGTAATAAAACCACGAGAACAAGGTGGAGCGGGTTGAGGTGTACTGGCTATGGATACCGGTAAAGCGACTGATGGAGAGGGTTGAATCCCTGAGATCGCCCAGCCATTGCCATCGGGGTACCGAAGTAGCTGTTTGGGAACTATCGGCCCAGAAATACCAGACCCCATTCAGGTATCGTTCGATGCGTACGGCCATCGGATTGGAATCACGGTTCAGCCATCCCGGTGCCAAGGATCCAATTCGGAACAGGCTATTCCCCGATTTGTAAAAAAAGGTGAGGTTGTCATCGCTGCCCCCGATGCGTAACAAATAACTTCGACCCGTAAGTTGGGGTTGGGAATCCGTCGCCATCAGGTACCAATCCATTTGGTTGGACGAAGATGGGTTAAAGCGTAGCTGTAGACGTATCTCCCATCGTCCATTGTGCACGGCCCGGCTTTCGGTGCCCAACCAGGCCTGACCGCTCACCGCAGGGGCTTGCAATTGCAGGTAGGGGCCCGGAACCAGAACCCTGAATTTGCTTGTATCCCCAAACCAGGTCGGATGCGTTGTGAAATTGCTATCGGCGAAGGTTTCCAATACCTGCGACCATGCCGGGGTTTTTCCTGGGCTTAGCAGCCCCCCTAGCACCAAAAGAAGGACGACCCAGGAATACCTCGGTGGGGTTGGAGCACGCTTTTTCATACCCCCAAAAAGGAACACATCGGTTTGATTCTACGCCACGTTTTTTTTAGCATTTTTGCAAGACCAACCACCTCCAATTCTTTCCCATGCCAACCCCTCCACCTTACCGTGTTGCCGTTGTCGGCGCATCGGGCCTTGTCGGCTCGACCATGCTACGCGTTCTCGAAGAAAGGAATTTCCCGGTCCATACCTTGATTCCGGTGGCCTCACCGGCCTCTGTAGGCAAGACCCTGAATTGGAAGGGACAGGATTGGACCATTGTGTCTCCTCAAACCGCCATCGATAGGGGGGCTGATTTGGCTTTGTTCTCAGCGGGAGGGTCGGTATCCATGGAATGGGCGCCTCGTTTTACCGAGGCCGGAATCCGGGTCATTGATAATTCCTCGGCCTGGCGCATGGATCCATCGGTGCCCTTGGTGGTGCCCGAAGTGAATGCCCATGCCTTGCAGGGCCCCTCGCTATTGGTCGCCAATCCCAACTGTTCGACCATTCAATTGGTGGTGGCCCTCAACTTGCTACATCTGGAATTTGGGATCAAACGCATCGTGGTCAGCACCTACCAAAGCGTGACGGGAACCGGGGTCAAGGCGGTCACGCAGTTAATGAACGAAAGAGCCGGTATCGAAGGTCCCATGGCGTACCCGCACCGCATTGATCTTAATTGCCTACCGCATATTGATGTTTTTTTGGAAAACGGGTACACCAAAGAAGAAATGAAAATGACCCACGAAACCCGCAAAATCATGGGCGATGAGGGGATAGACCTCTGCGCAACCACGGTACGGGTTCCCGTGATGGGGGGTCACAGCGAAGCAGTGAATGTAGAATTCCAAAAAGATTTTGATTTGGAACGGGTTCGGGAATTGTTACAACAAAGCCCCGGGGTTCTTTTGCAAGACGACCCATCGCACAGCGTGTACCCCATGCCCCTTCATTGCCAGGACCGGGATGAGGTTTTTGTTGGCAGGGTCCGACGGGATTTCACCCGCGATAAATGTCTGAATATGTGGGTGGTGGCCGATAACCTGCGCAAAGGCGCGGCCACCAATGCCGTCCAAATCGCCGAAGCCTTGGTAGGCCAAGGGTTGATGTAAAGGTTTTCGTCTGCCGGGGTGATCCTGTGAGACCGGGTGATCCTGTTAGGACAGGCTAATCCGGGTCAGGCGATCAAAAACGCGAAGACGGTCTTGGAGGACTTCTTCGGTTACGGCCTCTAGGCTGCTGGTCCCAAAAGCTTCGACGGTGCAGGAGGCCAAGGCCGAACCGCAAAGGATCCCTTGTTTGAGGTGTTCCATGGTGATTTGAGGCTGAGAGGCCAAATACCCCATTAAGCCCCCCGCAAAACTATCGCCGGCCCCTGTCGGGTCGCAAACCTCTTCCAAAGGCAGGGCCGGGGCAAAAAAGATATCTCCGTCCCCAAAGAGCAGAGCCCCGTGTTCCCCTTTTTTGATAATCAGGTAGCGGGGGCCCATGGTAGCAATTTTGCGGGCTGCTTTGAGCAGGGAGCGTTCGCCAGAGAGTTGCCGGGCCTCTTCGTCGTTGATGGTGAGCAAATCCACCCGGGCGATGGTTTCCAACAAGGAATCCCACGCGATATCCATCCAAAAGTTCATGGTGTCCATCGCAATCAAATCGGGCCGGCTTTCCATTTGGTCCAAAACCCTCATTTGGACCGAGGGGGTGAGGTTGCCGAGCATCAAGAGGCGGGGGCTACGGTAGGCCTGGGGCAGGACCGGGTCAAAATCCGCCAGAACATTGAGCCTGGTTTCGAGGGTATCGCGGCTGTTCATGTCCAGATGGTATTTCCCGGCCCAAAAGAAGGATTCCTGACCGGCTACCCGCTGAATTCCCTCCGTATCAATCCCCCTGGACCGCATCATGGCCAGCGATTCCTCCGGAAAATCATCCCCAATCACCGAAACCAGCCCAATCCCTTCCGTAAAATGGCTCGCCGCCAGGGCCCCGTAGGTCCCCGCCCCTCCAATCACCCGATTAGCCTTGCCAAAAGGGGTTTCGATGCTGTCAAAAGCGACGGTTCCGACAATTACCAAAGGAAGTTGCTGTGCCATGGGAGGGAATGGGGGGTTGTAGGGGTAAGAAACAAGTTTGGGCGCAAATATTGGAACTTTGGCGGTTAAATGCTATCATTGCACTCCTTTTGGGGCAAAAGCCTAGGCCAAACCCCCAAAATTCCTCGGTAGCTCAGTTGGTTAGAGCACTTGACTGTTAATCAGGGGGTCGTTGGTTCGAGCCCAACCCGGGGAGCGGGTCAAAATCAAAAGGGTTATACTTGTATGGTGTAACCCTTTTTTTATTTAAACCCTTTTAAGAATTGAAAAGGGAATTATTC
>CAIOCC010000071.1 GCA_903856555.1 uncultured Bacteroidota bacterium | reverse complement strand
GGTTTGACCTTGGACTTGCGTCAAATGTGGATCCGGGGTTTGGTGAACCAAAAACTTCGCTACCAAGTGGGGGATGTGGATTACCGGATGAGCCCTTTCACGTTTTACAACCACGAAGAGTGGATTCTCTCCAATCCATCGTTGCTCAACAGCCCCACGCTGGGCATGATCGAATACGATTTATTCCAAAACAGCAACCGGACTCGACGTCAACAGGGGGTGGTTGTCGAAATGGGGGGCGTTATCGATCCTTGGGATTTGAGTCTCAACGCTTCTTTGTTTACAACGCGCCTAGCGGCCTCTGATTTTGGGTCCACCCCGGATCGGTTGTTGAGTGGAGGCCGCCTGCGGTGGAACGCGGGGTCCAGCCTGCATGGCAAAGTCAATTTTGTGCAGCTATACGATCTAGCCCGGACCGCGAATCAACCTTACCTCCTTCATCATCCGGTGTTAAGCACCGAATGGGGATGGGCGCCTTCGCCTTCCCAGGGTCGGTTTTGGTCCGTGGACGCCGAAGCCGGGTTGACGCGTTTGGGTTGGAACAAAGCGGATCCGGGAAACCCAACCGTCCAAGACAGGCCCACCCTGACCGATGGATTTGGTTGGTTGCGCTGGGAAAGTCCCCTGGGTCGTCGTAAGTCGGGCCGCTCCCCCTGGAAAGGAAGCCTCCAAGCCTGGTACACCGGTTCGGATTACCGCAGTGCGGCAGCCCAGACCAAACGAATCAATGCCACCCGCAGCCCCATGGCTTTCAAACGCTTGGAAAGCATGAATGTGTTACGGCCCATGGCACTCAACGATTTGTACCGGGATGCCTCTCTTTACCAGACCCAGGTGGTGGCTGGTCTCATGGAATACGATCCGGGCTACGGCAATGCCTTGCCTTATGGACTGGCGACCCCCAACCGTCAGGGTTTGGGTTTGAACCTAGCCAAAACGGTTGACAGCACCTCCCCATGGAATCAATCCTTGGATGTTCAGTTTTTGACCGATGTCAGGGGCCAGGGCGTCAACAATCGCCGCATGTTTTGGCTGGCCGATTGGCGCAATGAATGGAGTCTGCATCGACTCCTCAACCTACGCAAGGCCTGGTCTTTGTCCACTTTGGTCCGCATGGAGCAAACCACCCGGCCCGATGCCTCGGGAGATGCTATTCAATCGGATGTAGGGCTGACCAACTTGCAGGCCTCCTTTCAGACCCGTTGGGAATTGGGTTCTTCCTGGTCGGCCTTTGCCGAGTGGCAACTTTACAGAAGCCTTGGTCACGATTACTACGCCGTCCGCAATGCCTATTCCGAAGTCGTGGATTATGCCAGGGTGGACTTGGACCGGACCGAGCAGTGGATCGGTGCCGGATTGCAATACACCATGGGGGATCGCTTTGAAGCCCAATTGTCCACGCAACAATTTGTATGGCGCAACGGTACCGCTGCCATGCAGGCTCGCTACCCTTGGAACATAAGTCAACTAATGTTAATCATGAAACTATGAAGTTTTGTTGCCAACCCAATGCCAAGCCCTCGGGCTTCTTCTTCGCTGGTTTTCACCTTTGGAAACTCGTTGCGGTCGGTTTTCTCATGATGTTGGGAAGCTGTACCAAGGACGCCGTCATCGAGGGTCCGGCTTTGGTCGATTTGTTCGGTGATTTTCAGGTTTTGGAGCCCGTCAAGGCCAGCCGTGATTCGGTGCGCTTTGGCCAAGGGGAGACGGTAAACCTGCAGGGTCGCTTTAACAAACTTACCGACTGGCGAGTGGAAGTTCGCGGCTTATCCAGCGGAGCCCGCAAAATCATCAGCGGCAAATCCCGTTCTTTGGATGCAGTGAATTGTGTTTGGAACGGCTCCACCACCTTGTTCCCCATGTTCAGGGCCGAAGAAACCGAGTTAAAGCTTTTTGTAGAGCAGGACTCCCTGCTCTTTCAGCGTCGGATCAAAGTCTTGAGCGTGCGCCAACCCGGTGGATTTGTTCTAGCGGATTTTGAAAGCGGGATACGTCCAGGTTGGCAATCCTTTGTGCAGAGTGGGGCCAATATGTCCTTTGTTATTCGAACCAATCCTTTGGCCGGACAGGGCAACGCTTATTACGATATGGGAGGGCTTGTGAATTGGGATTGGTTGATTGGTATGCTGGAATTCCCCGCTTCCGCCTACCAGGCACCGCGTTTTCCCTTGGCCTCCAACCCGGATCAAGTTTATTTCAATGCCCTGGCGTATCTGCCTGATTCGGTGACCAATGCTTTGTTGCTGATTCAGTTTCGCGAAGACGATAACCTGGATGGTCAATTCAACCAGAGCAACGAGGACATGTACGCCCTTCAATGCGCGGCCTACTCGGTGAACGGTGCCCAAACCCTGCAGCGGGGATGGAATTTAATCAGCGCCCGCTATTCGGACCTGGTTAGTATTGTCAATGGGCAACCCTCCACGCCAGCGGGGAACAATCGTTTGGAGCCGGATCGTCTTCAAAAGGTTTCGGTCTTGATGTTGGCCAATCCTTCCTCGGGATATTCGCAGCTTTATTTGGATTATGTGGTCTTTACCTCCAATGGACCTTTGCAGCCCTAAGCGGAGGGGCGCCCTGACAGGGGCGGTGATGCTTTGGGTCCTGACTCTGACTCTGGTCCTGGCCTTGGCCTTGCCGCAGAACAGCCATGCGCAGCGCAGAGTGAACCTGGACTCGGTGCGGGTGACAGCCCGGCAACCGGGTCTCCAAACCCTTCCCCTTTACAACAATTGGGAAGAGGAGGGCGAGCCCCGCATTGGCAATTTTTACGCCCTGAATGTTTACCGGGATGGCCTGGGATCCGAAATTTGGTTCACCCCATCGCCTTGCCTGCGGGTGACGGCGGCCCAGAGCGGTGATCCCCGCGATGGACTTCGGCTTGATTGGGATAAACTCTCCGAGGGCTGTCCCAACTGGATGGGGATGGGCATTGGTTGGGACGATTGGTCACCCAAAAACATGAGCGAAGTTTTGCATCGTGCGGCCTTGTACTTGCGTGTTCGGGCTCTCAAGGGTCCCGGCAAGGGTTTGCCCATGGCTTTTGCATTGGAAGATTATGCCGGAGCCCAATGTTGGCTGGGTTATCAACCCAAATATTTGAAGACCAGCGTGGGACCTGGTTTGGATACCAGCGGTTGGAGTGAATTGGTTTTGCCATTGGAGGATTTTGAGTGGGAACGCAGCAATGCCCGCCCCGATAACATCAAACAACTTATACTGCAATTTGAGGCGCGCGGTTCTCTGGTGGTGGACGAAATTCGTTGGATTCCCCACCAGGGTCACCCTCCGGTTCAATGGACCGGGCCTTGGTTGGATCCCTCGGCGTCCATCCAAGCGGCCAGCGATGGATTCTCGGTTTGGCGGGGCAAAGAGCTGCGAATCGCCGGTTCCTTGTTGGATTGGCCCCCCGGTCAATGGACCTTTGGGATCACGCCCGAGCCCTTGGTTTGGAAACGTTCGGCCCGTCTCAGCGATGTTACGGTGCACAGCAGTCAATTCCAAAGGGTGGAGGGCCAAGACTACAAACGTTATCTCCTGAACCCCGATCAACATCCCGGCTTCCGGCCCAACGCGACCTACCATGTCCGCTATCGTCCGGATGACTCCGGTGCCGGCGCGCCATCGGCCCAGGCCCAGGCGCAGACTCAGGCCGTGAGCGGTACCCTGCAATTTTTGACGCCTTCCGAAGAATAATTCACGATATGTTATTTTCCATCTCTGCTTTTAGGCTCCGGGGCGTTGTGTTATGTACGCTCCTGTTTGGCGTCCTTTCGATGGTTGGATGGGCTCAGGGGAATGTACAACCCCGGCCTGTGCCTGGTTATCCCTTGGCATCGCCCTACGATCAACAAATCCGCGCCTTGATAGTCCGCATGAGTTTGGAGCAAAAAGTGGGTCAAATGACCCAGCTCAACTTGGATGCCGTCTCTGTTGGTGCCATTTACCAATTGCAGGAACCGCACCGTTTGGATAGCGCCAAGCTCCACGAAGCTTTGAGGGTTCGTCAGGTGGGCTCGATTCTCAACTGCGGGGGTCATGCCTACGATTTGCAGCATTGGAGGGAAATCCTCAGCGAAGTGCACGCTGTCCAAGGCCCCGCTCCGTCCATCCCGGTCCTTTACGGTATTGATGCGATTCATGGTGCCAATTATGTGTTGGAAGGCCTTATGTTTCCTCAACCCTTGGCGCAGGCGGCCTCCTTTGATGCGGACCTGCTGCGCCGAGTCGCCGAAGCCACCGCCTATACAACGCGGGCATCGGGCGTCCCTTGGAATTTTTCACCGGTTTTGGATGTCGCCCGTCAACCGCTGTGGTCCAGGGTTTTTGAAACCTACGGGGAGGACCCCTTGGTGGTGTCTCGCCTTGGTTCTGCCTGCATTCAGGGTTACCAAGGGTCGAATCCCGCCGGGAAGCACCGAGTTGCTGCTACGCTCAAGCATTTCTTGGGTTACAGCATGCCTTGGACCGGCAAGGATCGAACCCCG
>CAIOCC010000070.1 GCA_903856555.1 uncultured Bacteroidota bacterium | reverse complement strand
GGTTTCCAAGGAGGGTGTTTCGATAGCCGCGCCCTTGGCGGGTGCTTCGGTTACCGGGGTTTCTTCTTTTTTTCGTGATTTCTTGGGTCCTTTGCCGGTATCGGTGGCGCTCAAATCAATTTTGCCCACCACCTTAATGCCGGGAGCAACCTCGGCCTTCCCTTCCACGACCGTCGGAGTTGCGACAGGTGCGCTAGGAGCCGCTTCCAACGAGGGCGTTGGGGCACTGTCATGTACCTGTTCCGTAGCAAGAGCTGCCTTGGGAGATTCTGCCTTAGGAGCATCTGCTTTGGAAGTTGCTTTGGCGGCTTCGGCTTTGGTGGTTGTTTTGGGAGCTGGTGCAGCGACCGCATGGCTCATGCCCTTGATCAACACCTCTTTTTGATCGGCCCTGGCTTTGGGGGATTGACTAACGGCTTTTTGGTCCAGGACAACATCTTCCTTGCCCGACTTGCCGATATGAATCTGCGAGGCCTGCTCCTTGAATTTCTTGTCCTGTCCAAAATCGCGTAGGAGCATTTGGTACATTTCCTCCGAGATCTTGGCGTTGGGGTTGGATTCAACGCTTAATCCCTTGGAGGCAAGATGTTCCACCAGGTGCTGCACACTGATATTGAACTCGGTTGCCGCTTTTTTGACGCGAACGGTGCCTTCGGACATTCTTTGTTGGGGCTTTAAGGGGGTAAGGGTATTATTTATTCAAACTCAGAGCGCAAGATAGCCAGAACCTGTGCCGCGGTTTCTTCTTCAAGTTCCGTGCGGCGAACCAATTCTTCAAGACCAATTTTGATAACCGATTTGGCGGTATCGCAACCGAGGGCTTTGAGTTCGTCGAGAACCCAGCCATCAATTTCATCTGCAAATTCATCGAGATCCACGTCGGAATCATCGTCTTGGACATCCCGGAAGACATCGATTTCGTAGCCTGTCAGTTTGGCGGCCAGGCGGATGTTGTGCCCGCCCTTTCCGATGGCCAATGAAACCTGGTCGGGTTTTAGGAAAACATTGACTTTGTTGGTGTCCTTGTTGATCTCCAGGCTGACAACCCGGGCCGGGCTTAGGGCCCTTTGGATAAAGAGCTCAAGGTTGTTGGTAAAGTTGATTACGTCGATGCTTTCGTTGCGCAATTCACGGACAATGCCATGAATACGCGATCCCTTCATCCCAACACAGGCTCCCACCGGGTCAATGCGGTCGTCGTAGCTTTCGACCGCTACTTTAGCTCTTTCACCGGGCTCGCGCACAATGCTGCGAATGGTGATCAAGCCATCAAAAATTTCGGGGACTTCCATCTCCATAAGCCTGGCCAAAAAGGCCGGGTCGGTTCGCGAAATCACAATACGCGGTGTTATGTTTTGCATTTCAACGCGAAGGATGACCGCTTTGAGGGTATCCCCTTTTTTGTAAAAATCTGCAGGAATTTGCTCGTTCTTGGGAAGAATCAATTCGTTTCCTTCGTCGTCCAATACCAGAATTTCTTTTTTCCAAATCTGGTATACTTCACCGGTGATAATATCTCCGACGCGGTCTTTGTATTTTTTGTAGATATTGTCTTTTTCGAGCTCCAAAACCCTTTGAACCAAGGTTTGACGAGCCGCCAAAACCGCGCGACGGCCAAAATCATCCAATTTGATTTCATCCGAAACCTCTTCGCCTACTTCAAAATCGGGTTCGATGGTCTGGGCTTCCGTAAGGGAGATTTTGTCGGGTTGACCAACATCTTCGGAGTCGTCTTCTACAATTTCACGGTTTCTCCAGACTTCAAGGTCACCCTTTTCGGTGTTTAGAATGATGTCAAAATTTTCGTCGGTTCCAAATTTGCGCTTGACCATGCTGCGGAAAACATCTTCCATGATGCGCATCATGGTTGCGCGATCAATGTTTTTGAATTCCTTGAACTCCGAGAAGGAGCTGATCAAAACCTGGTTTTGGTTTAACGGCTGGGTTTTGGTTTTAACAGGCATAACAATAGATATTGAACGGGGAGATGGGTTTAAAATTTCAAAAAGGAAGGAGGACTCGGGATTGCCGAACCTGTTCATAGGAAAATCGTTCGGGCCCTGCTTTGGTTTCTAATCCAAAACCGTTTGCGTCGGCTTCGAGGAGGGTGCCTTCGTGGGTTTCGCCGAGCAAGGTGGTCACCTGCAATCGGCGGCCTATGTGCTGAGGGTATTGGCGGGGCATGCTGAAAGGGGTATCCGCGCCGGGCGATCCCACTTCCAAAAGGACCGGGGAATCCCAGGGGTGTTCGTCCAACAAGGCCCCAATAGCCCTGTTAAGACCGGTACAAACCTCGATGGTAACGCCTTGGTCACCATCCAAGTTCACGGTGAGCTTGCGGGCATCGCCGGACCAGCGACTTTCGACCACAAACCAATCCTGCTCAACGAAATAGCCATCCAAAAGCGCTTGAATCGACGCTTTGAGGTCGGCAAGGAGCTCCGGGCGGGTTTTTTCGCCGGTATAGGTGGGTGTTTCGAGGGGTTTCATGGCCCGAGGGCTGGTTTGCTCAAAAACAAAAAAGGGGGCCTTCGCCCCCTCCGTTTTCATTGCAAGCGCAAAGATACGGGTTTTTAACCGAATTTAACCAAAAGTTGGCCTTTTTCGACGGCCTGACCGGCCTGGACTGGGATTTCGACCACCGTACCGGCCCCGTTGGCTCGGAGGGTGTTTTCCATTTTCATGGATTCCAAAACAATTAAAGGATCCCCAGGGGCCACGACGGCTCCAACCTGGGTCAAAACGCGGAGGACCAAACCGGGCATGGGGGCCTGCACCTTGGCGGGACCCCGGTTGTTAACGGTGGCAACCCCCATTTTGTCAAGCAATTGCTCCAGCGTGGTCTTGATGCCCACTTTGTAACGACGCCCGTTGCATTCCATGACCAATCCATCCGAATCTCGGTTGATCAAGCGCAAGCGTAGGGAGCGTCCATTGACCAATACATGAAAGCGCCCGGGGGCTCTTTCCAAAATATCGGGGGCGTACAACCTGGTTTCCACCCGAAAGTCCTGGCCCAAGGCATCCGATGCAACCTCAACCGGTTGATCACCCCAAAGAATCAAGGCTTTGTTGGAGAACTTGTCGTGGTGCATAAGTTTGCGAAATTAAACTCCAACGCGACCATGAGAACCCACCGGACCTTGCCTTTGCCATCCTTTCTCTTTTTGCTCCTCCTAACCCTCGTTTGGGGTGCATGCCGGCCACTTAGCCAGGGCCTGCGGTCGCCTGCGGGAGACCGAACATCGGGGCCTGCCCGCTCTGAAACCGGAAATGCAGGGCTCCAACCAGCCAAAGACACCACGGCTGATGCGGCTTGGACCACCCTGTACCGGGCCTCGAAGCCACTGGATGTGCGCCTGATCCATACGCGACTCGAGCTGCGCCCCCTCTTTGAGAGTGCTCAGTTGCGCGGCAAGGCCTGGATCGAAGCTGCGGTGGGCTTTTACCCGGTTCAACAAGTGAAACTGGACGCCCAAGGTTTTGAAATCCAACGTCTTTCGTTCCGTACCCTGGATGCGGATTCTACCCGGACTCTCCAGCCCCTCTATACCTACGATCGCCAAGTGGTCACTCTCAATCTTCCCCGTCGCCTCGAACCAGGGACCCGTTTTGAAATCCATATGGAATACACGGCATCCCCGGATTCGTTGAAAGCCGGCCCAGGCTCCGCCGCAATCCAAGGCGAAAAAGGTCTTTATTTCATCCGCCCTGACTCGATCTACCCCGACAAGCCTTGGCAGGTTTGGACCCAAGGAGAAACCGACCACAATTCTTGCTGGTTCCCCACCATCGATGCGCCCAACCAAAAAACCACGCAACACATTTCTTTGACCGTGGATACGTCCATGGTCACTTTGTCGAACGGCCTGATGACGTCTTCCCGCCTCAACGCCGATGGAACAAGGACCGATGTATGGGAACATCGCTTACCGCATGCACCTTACCTGGCCATGATTGCGGCCGGGCGCTTTGCGGTGGTCAAAGACCGTTGGCGCTCGATTCCGGTTCACTACTACGTCGAACCCCGCTACGCCCCGCAAGCCGAGCGCATTTTCCACCGCACCAAGGATATGCTCACCTATTATTCCCAAAAATTAGGGGTGGATTATCCTTGGTCTTCGTATCACCAAATCGCGGTAAGGGATTTCGTGTCGGGGGCGATGGAAAACACCGGAGCCGTGGTCTTTGGGCAATGGGCCCAGCGCTCCGAAAGAGAATTGGTGGACGGATCGGCCGAAGGAACCGTGGCGCATGAAATGTTTCACCATTGGTTTGGAGACCTGGTTACCTGTGAAAGCTGGAGCAACCTCAGCCTCAACGAGTCTTTTGCTACCTACGGCACCCCACTTTGGTACGAACACGCTTACGGTCCCGAAGAAGCCGATGCGGCCCTGGAGGGCAACCTGCGGGATTACTTGGCCGAATCCAAACGCAAACAGGTGGACCTCATTCGCTATTACTACGAGAACAACGAAGACATGTTTGACCGGCACAGCTACGCCAAGGGGGGACGTATTCTTCATATGTTACGAAACGAGATTGGGGACCGCGCCTTCTTTGAATCAATCCGCCTTTATCTAACCCGTTTTTCCTATAAATCAGCCGAAATTCATGATTTTCGTTTGATTTGCGAGGAGGTTACCGGAAGGGATTTGCAAATCTTTTTTAACCAGTGGTTTTTGTCCAAAGGCCACCCGATTGTGGACATGAACTACCGATACGATAGTCTGAATAAACAATGTGTTTTTGAATTTCGCCAAAAACACAGCGCCTTGCCGGGACGGACTTTTCGCCTGCCCGTTCAATTGGAATTTTATTTCTTTGATTCATCAACGGCCCGTACCGTGGTCCTTGATCGAGAAGTTCAAGAGTTCCGTTTCGATTTTCCTCGACCTGTTTGGACGGGGCATAACCTAGGGCGGATTTTGTTGTGCGAATACAACGATGGCCGCACCTTTGATGAATTTGTCCAACAGTTTAAGGGTTCGCCCTTCTATTACGACCGCAAAAGAGCCCTCGAAGCCCTTGTGCAGAACCCACAACGCTTTTGGGGGGCCTGGACCGACCCCAATCGCACGACCGAAGCCGTTACCTACCAAGACCTGGTGGCAAGAGCCTTTCGCGATCCCTCGCCGGTCATCCGGGGTCTGGCTGCCGATGCTATTCCGGCCTCTTTGCTAAAACAAGACGTATTGCTCTATGGGTTGCTCGTACGCACGGCCGAAAAAGACATCCGTTCCCAGGTACGTCAAAAAGCTTTGCTCAAATTAATTGAAACCGCCGATTCAGGGAAAGCGCTACCGCTTGGTTGGTTGGAACAAAAAATAGCCACCGATTCCTCCCTTTTGGTAACGGCGGCGGCCCTGCGCCCCATCGCCAAAACCAATCCCAATCAAGCAGAAGAAATTGCACAAGGGCTTCAAAACGAAAGCAGTATGGTGGGTGCGCTGTTTGGGTTTTATGCCGATTACGGTCAAGAAAAAACCCTTCAATACCTCGAAAAAAGTCTTATGCAGTTACGTGATTCCCGTTCGTTGAGGCAATACCCAACGTGGCTTAAAGATTACAACCGGGCGATCCTGCGACTAAACCAAAAAGAAAGGGGGTTGGCTTTTTATGAAAAACTGAAGCTTCACCCTTCGGCTCGAATACGAACACTGGCCGCTGAAAACCTAAGCGGACTTCGTTGATTCGTTCAAAGGGCGAACCAACAAACTTTGGTGTATAACATAATAAGCACCGCCGGGTATCCGACGGCAGCGATAACGCGTTCGGCCCTTGGGTCCCTTTTCAAAAACCATGCCGGCTTTGGTTTCGAAGCGGGTGCCTTGTTCAAGGGTTTCCAGGGTTAGCCAGCCCTCTTCTTGACCCTCAAACTGTCGCAACCATTCCATGAGCTCGGGTTGGGCACAACCCGAAACCTGCGGTTGTCGCATCGCACGACGCAGTGGGCCGTGCATCGCTTCGGGAAAATAGCCCCGACGAATCGCCCCGTGAACCAACCGGGCGTAGGCCGCAGCCCATTCCGGACCGTGGGGACGGACTCGGGGTCCGCTTTCAACCCAGGTCAAAAGATGGGCGTATTCGTGCAAAAAAATCAAAAGAAAACTGAGCGGGCGGAGGTTGGCATTGAGCGTGATGACGTGGCCCTTTTGTCGCCATGGTGGTCGATAATCCGCGTATTTGGAACTTCGTTCCCGGGTGATGACCAGTTCCACACCATGGACCACCAGCAGTTGGGCCACCCATACGGCTGCTTCTTCGCTCATATAAGCCAGCAGGGGCTTGATGAGGGGCGTCAGGCTGCTTCGATTCCTGTAATCCTGCTCCACGGCTGTCTCAAAGACTCCATTGATAAACCGCCAGGCTGGCCAAATAAGCCAAAGCGCTGAGGTAAAACAACTGAATCAGCGGCCATTTCCAGGAGCGGGTTTCCTGTCTGGTGGCGGCTACGGTACTCATGCATTGAAGGGCAAAGGCATAAAAAACCAACAAGGACCAAACGGCGGCCCGGTTAAACAGGGGCTCCTTGCTCCCTTCCACCGTGTCTTTTTGCATTCGCTCCTTGAGTCGAAGTTGATTCCCCTCTTCGTTGGGATCCCCTTCCAGCCCGTAAATCGTGGCCATGGTTCCTACAAAAACCTCACGTGCCGCAAAAGAGGTCACCAAAGCGATCCCTATTTTCCAATCAAAGCCCAATGGCCGTATGGCCGGTTCCAACGCCTTTCCCAAAACACCGGCATAGCTCTGTTCCAAGGCCGGCGGGGGCGCATTTCCCGTCAGGGTTTCGCTGATTTTATGACCCGGTCCAAAGCTGGCCAAGACCCATAACAACAGAGAAACAAACACAATCACCTTGCCTGCGCCCTGCACAAAATTCAAACAATAACGCAGTGGAACCTGCCATAAGTTTCGAGAAACAGGCCATTGATAGGCAGGAATTTCCAGCATAAAATAAGAAGGCCCTTTTTCGCGAATCCAGAATTTCATGACCAAGGCCGACAACACCGCCGCAACCACCCCCATCAGGTAGAGACCCATCATGGTTAATCCTTGCAAACTAAAAATTCCGAGGATATAGCCCTCTGGGACCGCAAATTGAATCAAAAGCGCATAAACCGGCAAGCGCGCACTGCAGCTCATCAAGGGCAGAACCATAATCGTGGACAGGCGTTCCTTCCAAGAAACAATGTTACGGGTTGCCGCAATGGCGGGTACAGCGCAGGCAAAACCGCCCAACATCGGGACAATGGATTTGCCGTTAAGGCCTATTCTTTTGAGGTTGCGGTCCATCAAGTAACTAACACGAGCCATGTATCCGCTTTCCTCCAACAAAACCAAAAACAAAAACAACAAGAAAATCTGAGGCACAAAAACCAAAACCCCTCCAATACCAGGCAACAATCCCTTGGTCACCAAATGACTCAGCGCTGGTGACCGGGGTTCCAAAATTTGACGCAGGTTTTCCCCGGCCCATAACATGATATTTTCAATGAAATCCATGGGATAGGACGCCCAAGCAAATAGGGCCTGAAACATCAACGCCATCACCGCGACAAAAACGAGGATCCCACCAACCGGATGCAGCAAAACCCGATCAGGGCCGTTGGGCAGGGCCGCCTTGGCTTTGGTTTCGTGAAGGGGGCAGGATTTGAGGGATTGATTGATGCGGCGGTACCGGTCGATGGTCTCGGCGGAATGACGGGCCCTTACAGCGTCGCTAACAGCATTTTGTGCCTCCAATCCCTGCCCAAAGACTTGATTCCAAGACGCCGCCCAGGTCCCGGGTTCGTTAGACACCGCCCGGTTGTTTGGTTCGTTGGACGCCGCCGGATGACCGGCCTCCGTAAGCCTTTGGTCAAAGGCTTTGGACACCTCTTTCAAACCCAGCCCTTTGCGAGCATCGCAGACCAAGGCTTTGATTTTCATTTCATTCTCAAACCATTGCAGCACCCCTTTCATGCTTGGGCTGGCTACGCGGTCGCACTTGTTCAAAACAACTTGCATCGACAAACCCAATTCTTGAATTTGACTGATAAGAAGCATGCTTCTGTTGAGATTGGCCGCATCCACAACGACGACAACCAAGGTGGGCAGGCTCTCACTGGCTGCTTGTACCAAGGCCTGGCAGGCCACCCATTCGTCCTGAGATTGAGGGTAAAGGCTGTACGTGCCGGGTAAATCCACCAAAATTGTTTTTCCGACCGTTCGAAGTTCGATTTCGGCCTGAAGGCTTTCGACCGTAACGCCGGGAAAATTGGCAGTTTTGTGGTGTAATCCGGTCAGGGCATTGAAGAGCGTACTCTTTCCGGAATTCGGGTTACCGGCCAAAAAAATACGAGGCAAACTCATGGTTCCTGGGAATTCCACAAATTACGCAAAGGGGTGTCTCCCCACGATACCCAAACCGCGGCTGCTTCACGGGACCGCAACCCCAGGACATATTCCATCACCTTGATAGCCAAAGGGTCGCCCCCCGATGCGCGGTGTACAATTTCTAATTTTTCACCAGGCAAACACCCCATTTCCATCAGTTTGAGCGATAGGTCGCTTTCGTCCAGCCGAACAATTAAAAGCGGAACGCCTGTAGGGGCTTGGTCTAAACTTCCTTCACGCTGAGGCATACCTTCAACTTAAGTTAGAGGTTGGTTCGGACGCAGCGTTAACGGCTGTTGGATAAGATCTTGATGGCGAGTTCCACCCAATGGATGGGCAATTGCATTTTTTGTTACGGCCTTTGCGTCGACTCGAACATCCTTGGTTGGCCATAAGCCCCCAAAGCAGGAGTACGATCAAAAGAGGGAGGGCCAAAGGCCTCCGGCTTAGTTGACGACGGTTTTTAAATAACATTGAATAAACGAATCGGGCTGCGCTTCTGCCTTGTTTTTTTCCGGGTCTCAAAAATAACCGCTCTTATCCCCGAATGTACACCCGCTGTACTCTTGGGGACAATCCGGTCAAAATTTCATAGGGAATGGTTCCAGCGGCTTCGGCCCAGGCCCTGACATCGCGGGCATTGCTCCACAGCAAAACCTCGTCCCCCACGGCGGCCCGCACATCGGTCAGATCCACCAAACAAAAATCCATGCTAATACGACCTATCGTCGGTACCGAACAACCATTAATCTCAAAAAATACGCGCCCCAGCCCCAAAGCCCGGGGTAAACCATCCGCGTAACCAACGGGCAAAACCCCCACGACTCCATCGCGCTCCATCACACCTTGATTGCCGTAGCCCAAGGTTTGCCCCTTCGCCAGGCGATGGGTTTGGGCCAACGTAGTTTTGAAACGAGCCAAAGGCTTTAGCCGTTCCTGCAGCTGGCCCGTTGGTTCCAATCCATACAAACCCAGTCCCAAACGAACCATGTCGCCTTGATATTCGTTGAATCGAAGGATCCCGGCGGTATTCAAAGCATGCACCCAGGGTCTATACCCCAATCGTTGCTCAAAAGCGTTGACAAATTCCAGCAGGCTTTTCCATTGCCTTGCGCTAAAAGCATCCTGCCCCGGCTCCTCCGAAGAGGTAAGGTGGGTATAGATACTGCGAATTCGCATTTTTGTTGCGTATAGAGCCAACAAATCAAGGGCTTCATCCAAATCCTCGGCCCCCAATCCCAAGCGTCGCATCCCGGTATCGAGGGGAATATGAAAAAAAGAAGGGGACTTGGGGGACTTGCTCCAACGTTTTATTTCTTCCAATGAATACAAATCCGGTTCCAAACCGTAATGAATCACCGTATCGGTGGATGTGGGACCGCTGTTCATCACCAAGATCGGCATTTGAATTCCACCTCGACGGAGTTCGATCCCTTCGCCGGCCGTCGCAACCGCCAAATAATCAGCACCGGCCTCTTGAAGGACCCTGGCAATTTCAACACTTCCACTGCCATAAGCCCCGGCTTTGACCATCACCATGCTACGAACCCCCGGTTGATTGAGGGAACGAAAGATGCCGTAGTTGTGACGAACGGCTTCCAAATCAATTTCCAAAACGGTTTGATGCCCCTGTACCAATAATTTTTGTTCTATTCGTTCAAACCCAAATTTTCGCGCGCCTTTGAGTAATACACAGGCGTGTTCGCTTTGATCCAGAGGCCATTTTTGTAGAAATTCTTCGGTGTCATCAAAAACCTGTACGCTTTGCGTTGGGTTGGATGGCCATACCACCCGTCGCCAATTTTTTCCAACCAAATACAATCGTTTCCAAGGATAACGATGGAGTATTTGAATAAATGGTTCGAAGGGATCTTGATTACCGGTACCATAGTTAGAAGACTTTGGGGAATCGGGTTCGGACAAAATGATGAGGCCCTCCGAGTCTCCTACTTGCAAAGCCCATTCGCGCATGGCCCACTGAAAGGAATCGGCATCCAAGCTGTAACTGTCGTTTAACAAACGACAAGAACCTGGTATTTCCTTGATTTCCATGCGCATAGGTAGGGTCCGAAGCATCGCGCAACGGGGCCCCCACTCGCTGTTCCAAAGCCCACCGGCCGCGATCATTAAAACGGCTCCTGTCATGTTTTCCAAAACGGCCTCGCCACGACCGGCCACCTCAAAGCGAAGAGCGCTTTGGCCCTCCGATTGAAGTTCACACAGCGTGCTACCGTTTTCTGTAACACTTTTTGTAACAAGTTTCCAAAGAACCAATCGCTTGCGGGCTACGCCCTCCGATTCCAATACCCGAAACCAATCATCTTCGTCCTTTTCATCGGTCCACCAATGAAAAACGGTTTCCGAATTTCGCAACACCGTTTCTTTCCATACCGACCTATGCGAATCATTCGAGTCCAATCGGGCCACCACCCAATCACAGCCTTCGAAAAGCAATAATTTTTCCTGCAGCTTCTGGGCCATGCTTTCAAAGCCCTCCTGATGAGCCTCCCCAAAATGGGTGAGCAAACCCCCTTGGGGGGATAAAATTTGTGCCAAAGGGCTCATTTCCCCTTTTTGAGAAATGCCTGCTTCAAAAATCCCCAAATCCTGGCCTGCTTTGAGGCCGAGGACGGACAAGGGCAGACCCAATTGAGAATTAAAGCTTCCCGGGGTTTTGGCAAACGCAACACGGCTTTGAATTAGCTCTGCGATCCATTCTTTGACCTGGGTTTTGCCATTGGAGCCCGTAATGGCCCAAACCGGGCCGCCCCAGCATCGCCGATGTTCCGCGGCCATGACCTGCAAGGCCTTTAATGGATCAGGAACCGCCAATACGGACAGGTTAGGGTCCGCAGAAGGCCATTCGTATTGCACGCCCAAGCGGACCAAAAAAACCCGAATTCCGATTCGATAAGCTTCCCCCAAAAAACCATGACCATCCCTCGCTTTGTTTTCGCCGACCAAGGCCAAAAAAAGCGCCCCTTCGGGGTTGGTGCAACGACGTGTATCAAAAACCCATTCCTGCACCGATTTTTCGTTGGCATGCCCGCGGACAAGCCATTG
>CAIOCC010000069.1 GCA_903856555.1 uncultured Bacteroidota bacterium | reverse complement strand
GTTCCAACGAACCAACCTGTGCAACCGGGCTTGGTAGAATTCGCTCATTTCATCGACTCCGCCTAGGCCCGGCGTAGTCCTACGGCGTTGAGCAAACGAGCAATAAAGACGGAAGAAGTCGCAACGGGAGCCTTCGCGGTGGCAAGCGCTGATTCGGCAGAACCCGCAACGGCCTCGTTGGTGGGCCGACCCCGGGCTGCCAGCGGCAAATCCTCGTCGGGCACCGTTTGGAGTATGAAATCCTGGGGAGCCCCTGGACGGCTGTAATCGTAGGGCCAGCGGTGCACATGAGGAATTTCTCCAGGCCAGTTCCCGTGCAGTCTTTCAACCGGCGTGGTCCATTCCAGGGTATTGGACTCCCATGGATTTTGGGGGGCAACGCGACCGCGACGAATGCTGTTAAAGAAATTGTAGAGGAAGATAAACTGAGCCGCCGTTGCCATAATGGCCGATACCGAAATAAAACGGTTCAAGTTCATCCACTCGGACATGAATTCAAAACCCGTGAACTGATAGTAGCGACGTGGAACCCCGTCCAATCCCATGAAGTGCATCGGGAAAAAGACCAAATAAACCGAGGCAAAGGTCAACCAAAAATGCAAGTAACCCAATTTCTCGTCCAACATACGGCCGTACATTTTGGGGTACCAGTGGTAGACCCCCGCCAACATCCCAAACATGGAGGCCGAACCCATCACAAGGTGGAAGTGGGCCACCACAAAGTAGGTATCGTGCAGGTTGATATCCAAGGCCGCATTGCCCAGGTAAATACCCGTCAAACCTCCTGAAATAAAGAGGGATACCACCCCAATGGCAAAAAGCATCGCGGGCGTGAAACGAATGTTACCGCGCCACAAAGTCGCCAGGTAATTAAAGACCTTGACCGCCGAAGGCACCGCAATCACCAAGGTCAAAATCATGAACACATTCCCCAAGAAAGGATTCATGCCCGTGATAAACATGTGGTGTCCCCAAACGACAAAGCTCAGGAAAGAAATCCCCAACAACGAACCCACCATGGCCCGGTAACCAAAAATCGGCTTGCGGGCATTGGTTGCAATGATCTCCGACGTTAGACCCAGGGCCGGCATCAAAACGATGTAAACCTCTGGGTGACCCAAAAACCAAAACAAGTGCTGAAAGAGAATCGGCGAACCGCCGGTACGGGTCAACGCCTCCCCGGCGATGTAGATTTCGCTGAGGTAAAAAGACGTCCCAAACGAACGGTCAAAAACCAAGAGAACCGCCGCCGATAACAAAACAGGGAAAGACAAAACCCCCAGGATGGCCGTGCAAAAGAAAGACCAAACGGTGAGGGGCATACGGGTCATTTTCATACCCGGAGTGCGCATGTTCAGAATCGTGGTGATGTAGTTGAGGGCCCCCATCAACGCCGACGCTATGAACAAGACCATCGAAATCAACCACAGCGTCATCCCCAATCCCGAGCCCGGTACCGCCTGCGGTAAAGCGCTGAGCGGAGGATAAATCGTCCATCCGGCCGATGCAGGTCCACTCTCGACAAAGAGCGAGGCCAACATAATGACCGAAGACAAAAAGAACAGCCAATAACTCAGCATGTTCAGGAAAGGCGAAGCCATATCGCGGGCTCCCACTTGGTAAGGAATCAAAAGGTTGGAGAACGTACCGCTGAGGCCGGCCGTCAACACAAAAAAGACCATCAGGGTCCCGTGCAGTGTCACCAGCGACAAGTAAAAATTAGGATCCAGGCGACCCCCTTTGCCCCATTCCCCGATGATGGACTCCAACCAAGGGAAGGTGCGGTCCGGCCAACCCAACTGCAAACGGAAAAGCAGCGACAAACCGGCAGCAATCAACGCCATGACCATCCCTGTAATCAGGTATTGCTTGGCGATCATTTTGTGATCCTGCGAGAAAATATATTTGGTGATAAACGTGTCGTGATGCTCGTGGTGAGCATGAGCACCGGGGCCGTGGGCCGGATCGTGGGAATGTGCTATCGTGGACATGAATTTGGAATTAGAGGGCTTAGCGTTGGGTCGGTAATTGAGCGGTCAGACGACCCTCGGGGAGGGTGGTCAGGCTGGAGGCGGTATCGGCCGCAGGGCTTGGGCTCCCCTCGACGGCAGGTTCTGGACGGCGGAAATAATAGCGCTGCTTGGCCAACCACTCGGCGTACTCCGCGTCGGAAACCACATTGACCTTCATGCGCATGTTGAAGTGAGCGGCTCCACAAATTTTGTTGCAGGCCAGTTCATAAACAAAATTGGAGTTGCCGGTGATCTCCCGCATTTCTTTGGTGGTCACCGTGGGGGTAAAGTAGAATTGGGTGGGCATACCGGGCACCACGTTCATTTGGACCCTAAAATGAGGCATGTAGGCCGAGTGAATCACGTCGCGGGCCCTTAGCTTCATCAATACCGGGCGATTGACCGGCAAGGTGATTTCAGGAACCAGCAGGTCGTCTTGGCCGGCCGAATCGCTTTCTTCGATGCCCATGCTGTTGGTAGCCGAAATCAATCGGAAATCATGACCGCCCAATTTTCCATCTGCACCGGGGTAGCGGGCCTGCCATCCAAATTGGTAGGCAAATAATTCAAACTGCAAAGCATCCTCGGCGGGTTTCACCTGGGTGATCTCCCTCCACACTTTGGTGCCGTACAATACCAACACCGTCAGAACAATTGCCGGTACCACCGTCCAGTAGAATTCCAATTGATGGTTGTCGGCATAAAACAAAGCCTTGCGGCCTTCGCGGTGGCGGTAGGCCAGGGCAAAACCAAAAAGCAATAGCTGGGTAATCACAAAAACGGCGATGGTAATCCAAAAGGTCACGCTCAGCATTCCGTCCAATTCCACACCGTGGGCCGAAGCCGAAACGGGGAGGGTGAACTTCATCAGCTTGAGAAAATGCCATAACACAAAGAGCATGAAGACCACCAAAAAAACCACCATCAGGACGGCGTTGACCTTGTTCCAGTTGAAGAGGCGGACCCCGCGGGTCTTCATCGAAGCCGAGAAGGTCTTGAGCCCGGCCAGGACAACCCAAGCCAGCGCAATCAAGGCGATAATCAACTTGGGACCGTCTCCGAATCCTTCGGTGGGAGCCGCCTGGGCCAGAGCGGGCTCGGTGAGGAGGCCCAAGAGCAGGGTAAGAAATCCGGCAAAGGCGGTGGTGCGACCCCACTTGAACAGGCCGGGCATTGCATTACGCTTCATGAAAAACGAGTTTAGTGTAGCAGATAACGCGCCAAAGATAGGCCCCGTCTGCTTCAAAAATGCAATTTTGCCACCGCTTTGACGTGGTTTTAAAGAGAATTCCCCGGACATTTCGTCGGGGATTTCTCGAAGCGGGAGGGGCCTTAATTTGGCCCTATGAAAAATCCACTCTTGACCCTCCTCTACGTGGCCATGGCTTGGGCCTTGGTAAGCCCTGCCGCCCAGGCTCAGAACGAAGCCCGCTGGATCCGCAACCCCCGCATCAGCCCCGATGGTTCGCAGATTGCCTTTGGCTACAAAGGCGACCTCTACCTGGTGCCCGTAGCGGGTGGCACGGCCACCCCTTTGACGGTCCACGAAGCCCACGATATGATGCCTGTTTGGAGCCGCGATGGCCGCTCCATTGCCTTTGCCAGCGATCGCCACGGGAATTTTGATGTCTTTGTGATGCCCGTGAATGGGGGCCAGCCGACCCGCCTGACCTACCACAGCGCGGCCGATTACCCCCAGGATTTCAGCCCGGATTCCAAGACCGTTTATTTCACCAGCGCACGCTGTGTCAGCAAAGAGAACATTCGTTTCTACAGCCCCCGGCTTTTTCAGAACCTGTACAGCGTCCCCGCCGATGGGGGCCGTCCCCTCCTGATTTCGGAGGCCGGGATGAGCGCTGCCCGCCTCAACCAGGACGGAAGTCTTTTGGTTTTTCAGGACCGCAAAGGCTACGAAGACCTCCTGCGCAAGCACCACCGCAGCTCGGTGACCCGCGATATCTGGACCCTGGACCTCAAGAAAGGAGTTTATACCCAGGTGAGCGGTTTTGACGGCGAGGATTTGGACCCGGTTTTTGAAGGCAGCGGAGGGGACCTCCTCTACCTCAGCGAAAAATCCGGCACCCTCAACGTGGTCCGGCAGTCCGCCGGGCAGGAAACCACTTTGACCCGCTTCAAGACCCACCCGGTTCGTCACCTCAGCGTGAGCCAAAGCCGCACCCTCTGCTATACCTACAACGGGGACCTGTATGTGCAGCCCAACGGAGAACAGGGCCGGCAGGTCAAGGTCACGATTCGCCACGACGGTCGCGGCAACGCCGTCAAGAACATGGCCGTGAATACAGGGGTCACCCAATTTGCCCTTTCCCCCAACGGCAAGGAAATTGCCTTTGTCAGCCGAGGCGAAATCTTTGTGACCTCGGTCGAAGGCACCCAAACCAAGCGCATCACCAATACCCCGGCCCAGGAACGCTCGGTCCAATGGCATCCCGAAGGCCGACGCCTGATCTACGCCACCGAGCGCGGCGACAGTTGGGACATCTACACCGCCGAAATCGTCCGCAAAGAGGAGCCCTATTTCTACGCCTCCACCCTCATCGAGGAGAAGGCTTTGGTCGCCACCTCCGCCGAAGAGTTCCAACCCAAATACGCCCCCAACGGCAAGTCCGTCGCCTTTATCGCCGATCGTAACATCTTGAAGGTCTGGGATATCGCCAAAAAATCCTCCAAGACCTTGTTGCCTGCGGGACGCAATTACAGCTATTCGGACGGGGATTGGGATTTTGCCTGGAGCCCGGACAGCCGTTTCCTCCTGGTGGACGACGGCGAAGGGGCTTGGTTCTCCAACAGCGTGGCCCTGATTAACGCCGAAACCGGCAGCAATGTGCATCCCTTGCCCAGCGGTTACGGGCAATACCGGGTCAAGTGGGTGATGGGCGGCAAGGCCATGGCCTGGCTCAACTCCAAAAACGGCCGCAAAAGCCAAGCCTACCAAGGCAGCCGGGAAATGGACCTCTACGCCGGCTTTTGGGAACAAAGCGCCTTTGACCGCTATTCGCTGAGCAAAGAAGACTTTGCATTGGTCGAAGAGCAAGAAAAAAAGGAGCAGGAAAAAAAGGACAAAGACAAAAAAGACGACAAGGCCAAGGCCGATAGCAGCAAAGCCGGGACCGATAGCAGCAAAGCCGGGACCGATAGCAGCACGGCTTTGAACCCCGTGACCGACCGACTCAAGGAGCGGGTGCGTCGCATCACCATCCACAGCAGCAGCATCGGGGATTATGCCTTCAACAACGACGGTAGCAAGGTCTATTACCTGGCCGCCTTCGAAAAAGGCTACGATCTCTGGGTCACCGAACCGAGAACCCGCGATACCAAAATTTTGGCCAAACTGGGAGCCGGCGGTGGTGGACTGGAAATCAGCAAGGACGGCAAAAGCCTCTTTACCCTCAAGGAAGGCCGCCTCACCAAAATCGACGAAAACGGCAAGAGCGAACCCATAGGCATAGCCGGTGAAATGGAACTGGATGCCGAAGCCGAGCGGGCCTATATCCTGGACCATACCTATCGCCAAGTGGTGCAGAAATTCTACGATCCCCAAATCCACGGCATCGATTGGAAAGGCTTTTATACCAATTACCGGGAATTTCTACCGCATCTTAACAACAATTACGATTTTCAGGAATTGCTTTCCGAATTCCTGGGCGAGCTCAACGCATCGCATACCGGGGGTCGCTATTCCCCATCGAATCCCCAAGGGGATGAAACCGCCAGCCTGGGCTTGCTCTACGACGAGCGTTTCCCAGGTCCCGGTCTCAAGGTCACCGAAATTTTGGCCGAAGGTCCCTTTAGTAAGGCCGCCTCGGCCCTCAAGCCCGGTGCCATCATCGAAAAAATCGACGGGATT
>CAIOCC010000068.1 GCA_903856555.1 uncultured Bacteroidota bacterium | reverse complement strand
CTTGCGGTGGGGATTGCCTCGGCAGGCACCGAGCGATCGGATGTTTTGCTAGCCACTGTGGCGGGTTTGGTAGCCGGAGCCTTGTCCATGGCGGCCGGGGAATATGTTTCGGTCAGTGCGCAGACCGACATTGAGCAGGCCGATATCGAACGCGAAAAAGTTGAGCTGGCCACTATGCCGGACCAAGAACTGGCTTTGTTGGCTGATATCTACCGCAAAAGAGGATTGAGCCCCGCCACTGCCATGCAGGTAGCGGTCGAGCTCACCGAAAAGGATGCACTGGGAGCCCATGTACGGGATGAATTGGGTATCAACGATGTTTCGCAGGCCAAGCCCCTGCTGGCTTCGGTGGCCTCGGGGGCGGCCTTTTGTGCGGGGGGCTTTCTGCCCTTGTTGGTGGGAATGTTATGCCCCATGCCCTACATGAGCTTGGGGCTGTACCTCACCACCATGGTGGCCTTGTTGGTGCTGGGTTATGCATCAGCCAGGGTGGGCGGTTCCAGTCCCATCAAGGCCATGGGGCGCATTGTTATTTGGGGAAGTTTGGCGATGGGCGCGTCTGCTCTGGTGGGTCAATTGTTTGGGGTCACACTTTGATGCAAACATTGGTGGGCTCCGTAAAAAAGCGGAGGGATTCCACGCCGCCTTCGCGACCGATTCCGGAAGCTTTGGCTCCTCCAAAGGGAGTCCGCAAATCCCGGATCATCCAACAATTCACCCATACCAGCCCAAATTTGAGTTGCTGAGCAACCCTATGGGCACGACTGAGGTCCGAAGTCCAGACCTGGGCTGCCAATCCAAAAGGAGTTCCGTTGGCCAAAGCCAGGGCTTCGCTTTCGTTTTCAAAAGGCTGAAGGGTCACCACAGGGCCGAAGATTTCTTCCTGGTTGGTTCGACAGGTGTTTGAAAGGCCTTCGATGACCGTGGGCTCCATAAAGAAACCATTCCGGCAGGGGCCTTCGGGGTGAACGCGGTTTCCACCGCACAAAACAGTACCGCCTTCTTCGCGGGCCAGTTGCACATAGCCCAGGACTTTGTGGAGGTGTCCTTCGGATACCAACGCCCCCAGGTTGACTTGCTCCCGCGGATCCCCCACCGTCAAGGCTTTGACTTTGGCCAAAAAAAGATCGCGGAATGTGTTATAAATCGATTGTTGAATCAAAATGCGGGAGCCGCACAAACAAATTTCACCTTGGTTGGTAAAGGCGGCTCGAACAGCGGTTTCCACCGCCTGCTCCAAATCGGCATCGGCAAAAACAATGTTCGGGTTTTTGCCACCCAACTCCAAGGACATTTTTTTGAAGAGGGGGGCGGCGAGGCCGGCGATGCGGGCCCCTGTAACCGTACCGCCCGTAAAGCTGATCACCGGAGTGCGCGGGTCCGTTATCAACGGCTCCCCGGCCCGCAGACCGGTGCCATGCACCAGGTTCACCACCCCCGGTGGTACGCCGGCCTCGCCGCACAATTTTCCCAAGAGATACGCCGTCAAAGGAGTCAACTCGCTCGGTTTGGCCACCACGGTATTCCCCGCTGCCAAGGCAGGGGCAATTTTCCAGGTCAAGAGATACAGCGGCAAATTCCAAGGCGAGATACAGGCCACCACGCCGATGGGCTGCCGCAACGTAATGTTCAAATGCCCTCCGCTGACCGGCTGGGACTCAGAACTAAAGGTCCGTATCGATGCCGCAAAAAACCGAAAATTGTCCACGGCTCGGGGGATATCCGTCCGGCTCGCCAGGCTGATCGGTTTGCCCTGATCGGCACTCTCGGCGGCGGCAAGCTCTTCGGCGTGCCCTTCAATCAAATCCGCCAAGCGGTATAGCAAAGCCGAACGCTTTTCGACCGACATCCCGGACCAGGCCGGAAAGGCCGCCGCCGCCGCCTCCACCGCCATCGCAACATCGGCCACATCCGAATCCGGAAACCGCCCCATCACCTGTCCCGTGGACGGATTCACATTCTCCAACCAAGTCCCCCCCAGCGCCGGCTGCATTTGACCGTTGATATAATTCAAAAGATCTTCACCAGGCTCCCACAAAGTCGGGCGCATCGGATTAACATGGACATCGTTCATAGGTATAAGTTATTTAACTGATAAAAGGGCTGAGGGCAAGATCGGTGTTTTGGCTTTTATTCGAGGCTATTTCAATTTCTTTTTATCTTTTGCGGGAGGTAAAAAGTTTTCTCCTGTTACCACCCTTTTATCTGTTTTTGATTCTAATTCTTTTCTGGCATTTTTGGCTACCGCACCACCTTTTTTACTGGCCAAGGCATTTTCTTGGATTCCTTTTGCCTTCGTTGTTTCTGCTATTTGTCTTGTTGAGAGTTCAGCCAATGCAGTAAAAATCAATTCCGCTTCACTCATATGGTCACGAAGGTTTTGAGATTTTAAGCCTTTCAAATCCTTATGTTCCTTCACGGTCAATCCTGTCCATTCTTGATGAATAATATTCGTTAATGCCGCAAACTCATCTCCTTTTTTTACTCCGCTCTCTTGCCAATAATCGGTTAACTTATTTCGGGTTTCTTGCCCTGTCATTCGTTGCTGAATCCATTTTTCGCTTCTTCCCAATTTTTGCCAATTTTCTCTGGCTCTATCGATGCTTTGGCTGGGGTCGTTCATTTCTTGCAATCGCTCATAACCTACTTTGGCAAGCCATTGTTTAAAGGGTTCTGCTTTGGGTGAGGGGATGGACTGTATAACCCGGAAAAGGTTAGGTGTATCCAAGCAATCTGTTGCATATTTTTTTCCATCAGCAGCTTCAAATTTCAGTTGTACGATTTTTTCGTACAACTGGCTTCCTTCTTTGGTTAGCTTCTTTTTTAAATCAGCCCAATACCTTTTAGGGATAGTGCTTCCTGTTAATATTTCTATGATATCAATAACAGAAAAAAACCAAGTTTCCCTTTCTGCATCCCAATGGCTACGTACTTTTTTGTTTTCAAATATTTTGATGTCGCTCATAGGGGTATCGTTTATGCGGTACTACGGACCTTGAAATCATTTGTAAATTATATTTCGATTTCCGTAG
>CAIOCC010000067.1 GCA_903856555.1 uncultured Bacteroidota bacterium | reverse complement strand
TGTAATCCACCGTATAATCCTGTCCCTCGCTCAGGAGTCGGCCTCCTGCGTTCACTCGGACCGAACCCTGGGGCACATTGGTGGCGCCCAGGCTGATTTCGCTACCCGAAGCGGATTGGTACTGCCCAATTAACCGAAAACGATTGAGTTCAGGAAACTGCTGAGCCCAGGCACGGGTGCTATCGTAGAGCGGCTGAAAAACATATTTGCGCTTGATTTCCGGAGCTGTTACGCCTGCCGCGTCAAAGGCCGCCTCCAAATCCCTTCCAAAAGGCTCCACCCGAGGAAAAATAACGCGACCCCTGGCTTGGTCCACCGTGAGGTTGCTGACAAAGTCAAAAATCCCGTCGGGTTGAGGTTCCAATTGGGTATTAAGTTGATCCAGGCCCAGGACGGAGATTAATTGTTGGCCGGCCAGACTCCCCTCGGGAATAAAATTTTTGTTACCGTTGAGAACATCGGTGTAAACAATGTCCAGACGAAAATTTTGATTCGATAATTGAAAAGCATTAAGGGAATAAATGTTTTTCATCATCAAATCCCAGGTGGGGAGATCTGTACGAATCGCCGTGCTTTTAAGGAGTTTGAGGAAAAGAACGGTGGGGTCGTTTTGTTCACTGGGAACTTCTTGGGAGAATTCCCCAACGCGAAATATTTCTCCGTTCACGCTGTATTCAAAGGCCACCGCCAAGACCTCATCGTTGTTCAGGGTGGTGTTCAGCGAAACATAGCCCAACAACGGATGAAAACTGTATTGGTTGGGTTGAAGCCGACGAGCAAAGAGGACTTCAAAATCTTCACCGGCCGCCATGGAATCAAAGGGCGCCGTGTTCTCCAGGACATCAAAAATGCGGTTTATTTTGCGGGTACCCGTTTGGGCGTTGGCGATCAGGGCCCCGTAAAGGCCGTTGGCGTCGTTGCCGGGAAAGAAAGCACCCGCTTGGGGTAAGATGACCGGGTTGTGGGGCCGGGGTTCGGCCAAGTCCATAAAGGCGGCGACATCGCGGACATCGCTGTTTATGTTGTTACGGTTGGTTACCCAGACTTCAACCCGAGTGACAATAACACTGGATCGAACAATGGGAGGGGTTGCCATCGCCTGGTTGTATTGCTCTCTAAAAAAATTGGAGAGAAAAAAGTGGCGATTCATATCGTATTGATCCACCGGTATAGAGAAGCGGGTGTTTTGAGCTCCGCCCTGTACTTGGATTTGTTGGTTTTGGCCGCGCTGCTGCGCTACCACCGCGTTGACGCGCAAATCACCGAATTGCATTTCGGATTTGATCCCAAAAAGGCTTTGGCTGCCCTGTATCAAACCGCTTCGAAGGGGTAAATTGACATTCCCCAGCTCCATTTTTTTGATAATCTCGTCCTCTTCGCCCGTATGCTCCAATTTCATCATGTTCTCGAAATTGAAAACAGCTTGGGTATTCTGGGCGGTGTTAAAGCGAACTTTTTCGCCAATCGAACCGATCACATTCATTTGGATATTCATATCAAAGTCGAAGTTGGTTATTCGCCTTTGTTGAACATTCATGTTGGGATTGTTGATGTAGTTGGAATTAACCGCAAAGCGTAATTCGGCCGAACCCTGGGGTCGGATATCAATGGTATTTCCTCCAAATATTTTGTTGAATATTTTGGGCCCAACATAAATTTTGGGAATGAGCCCACCGCGATCGTTGGCGGCCATCCCGCCACCGGAGCCCCCTTGGTTGCGGGATCTCCAATAACTCTGCTTGTCTTTGTTTTCTTTCCAACGCAGGTATTCGGGAAGGGTCAAGGCGCGGTCTTGGCCTACGTTCAGGGTCCCCATGCGCCGCCGCAGGATGTACATCCCCGTCGAGGGATCGAATTCAGCTTTTTCTTCGATGGGGTCGGTGAGTTGGACCGCACCACCGGAAGCCGGGGGACGAGCTTGAAGGTCGCTGCTATCCAGATCCGGGTTGGTGTTGGGGTCTGGGAGGGAATCGAGCGGTGTTGGTTTGCCTTGTTGAGGACCTTCCATCAGGGTAGTAACTCCCGTCAGCGTAGCATCCTCTATCAGCGAGGCGTTTCTCAAGAGGGGGTTCCGATCGGCGCGCACGGCTCCGGACAGGAACCAAGCCAAGGCCAGGACCAGGAACAAGGCCCGCATGGTATGGGCTCGCAGAGGGATTTTGGGCAGCATGGGCTCCAAAACGGCCTTAGAGGTTGTTC
>CAIOCC010000066.1 GCA_903856555.1 uncultured Bacteroidota bacterium | reverse complement strand
TGAAGTTGATCGTCTTGAAGCGCAGGTGTAATGGATCCGTTTGCCGGTTCCATCAAACCTTCCAAGAGCCGGTGATACCCGGACTTTGGGGCTGATGACCCTCCGGATGAGGTCGATGTCCCTCCTTCGGGCGATGGATTTCCGAACGGATTGTAATCGGGATTCACGCGTACCGAAGGCGCGCGAAGGCGATCCGGGGGCGTGCTCTGAATGCCCCAAGAACCGGGCAAAGGCTCCCATTCAAAATCCAGGGAAGGACGCAATTGATACTGACCGAGAGACCGCCGAACGGCCGCCTTGAGGATCGCATAAATACCTTGGTCCTCTTCAAATTTGACTTCGATTTTGGAGGGATGAACATTGACGTCCATCTTGGAGGGATCCACCCTAAAATTCAAAACATAGGCTGGATAATGTTGGGCGGGTAACAAACCCTCCATGGCCGAACTCACGGCATGCTGCAGGTACGCATCCTTGAAATAACGCCCGTTCACAAAGAGATACTGGGCGTACCGCGTTTTGCGACAAAGGGCTGGTTTGGCCACAAAACCGCTCAAACCAACCAGTTGGGTGTCTTCCTCCACCGGAACCAATCCATCCGCAAAATTTTTGCCCAACACAGCCTGTATCCTTTGCCGGAGATTTCCGGGCTTGAGGCTGTAAATCATTTGACCCTGCGATTTCAATTCAAGGGCCAAATCCGGACGAGCCAAGGCCAATCGAATAAACTCTTCTTCAAGATTCTTGGATTCCGTGCTGTCTTTTTTGAGAAAATTACGCCGGGCCGGAACATTAAAAAACAACGAACGCACCGAAACCCGGGTGCCCAAAGGAAGGGCCGAGGGCTGATTTTGGGTGATGGCACCCCCCTGGGCCTCGACCAGCACCCCCAGTTCTTGATCAGCCACCCGGCTGGCCACCTCGATATGAGAAACCGAGGCGATGGAGGCCAAGGCCTCGCCCCGAAACCCGTAGGTATTCAATCGATACAGGTCTTCCCAATCCACAATTTTGGAGGTGGCATGTCTTTGCAAGGCCAGCGGAATCTGGTCCGATGGGATACCCTTGCCGTTATCCATGACCTCTATCAAGGAGCGACCGGCGTCCTTGAGGCTGACCCGGATCACGTTGGCCCCGGAATCCACGGCGTTCTCTAGCAATTCCTTCAAAACCGAGGAAGGTCGCTGAACCACCTCGCCAGCCGCAATTTGATTGATAACACGGTCGGGCAGGACCTGAATTCGATGAGATTCCGACACCTGACTAGGTTAAAGGCTGGGCGGATTTGCGTCGGCTTCGCCAACGAAAAAAGACCAGGACAGGCAAGGCCAGGCCCACCCATCGCAGGTTACCTTCCCCAAACAAAGCCCAGCTCAGACCCCAAACAACCCCCAAAACCCAGACTATGCGCTGAAAGCCGGCGTATTGGTTGGTTCGGTTGAGATTGGTGCTTCGACGGTTAAAACGGATGCTTTTGATGGGCGCCGAAGGATCAACCGGTGCCGCCTGGGGACCAAAAGCCGGATCCGTATCCTTGGCGTAAAGGGGACGATAGGTAAAGCGCTTGTGGGGTGGCGTCTTAAAAAAGGAAACCAACATGGTTTCAAAGGTACGGCCTGCCGGGGATTGTAATTTTGACCTAAATTAGCGTTTCTCTATCATCCAGATTCAACAACCCTTCCAACCATGACAAGCTTCGCTCCCCTCCGTTCCTTTATCGTTACCGGCCTGGCCGTTGTACTCACCTGGGGTATCGCTCCCCTCACCGCTTCAGCCCAGCCCGGCGGCCTCAAAATCGGTGAAAAAGCCCCCGAAATCACTCAAAGCGGGGTTGATGGCAAAGACCTCAAACTCTCTGCACTCAAAGGGAAAATGGTTCTCATCGATTTTTGGGCTTCGTGGTGCCGGCCCTGCCGCTACGAAAACCCCAATGTTGTGAAGGCCTACGAGGCGTTCAAAGATTCACAATTCAAAACCGGCAAGGGTTTTACCGTTTTTTCGGTTTCGTTGGATAACCAAAAAGATCCCTGGCTCAAGGCCATCGTGGACGACAAATTGGTTTGGAAAGAGCATGTCTCCGACCTCAAGGGTTGGGGGAATGCTGCCGGACAGATGTACGGTGTTACCGGGATCCCTATGAGCTACCTAATTGACGGCAAGGGCGTCATCATCGCCAAAAACCTACGCGGTCCTGCCCTCGAAGAAACCCTCAAGCAGCACCTGAAGTAATTACTTGAGGAAGAGCAACTCCCTGTATTTGGGGAGGGGCCACAACTCGTTGTCTATCAGGATTTCAAGCCGATCGGAATGGTCGCGGATGCTTTCCAGGTAAGGCTTGACTTGATCGCAATAAGCCTGGGCCATCGCGCGGGTTGAATCAATTTCGTTGGCTTTTTTGCGAGCCAAGCGCATCTTTTCGGTTTGTTCCACCATGGCCGAAATATGTTGGGCGATGGTTTCCGCCAATACCTTGAGGGAAGCCGAACTCTTGGCGTTCATGCCCAGTTCTTTTTGCAAACGCAGGTTTTCCATGCAGCGTTGCTGGTAGGCCATGGCGGCAGGAACGATTTGGGTCAAACTCAGCTCCCCAACCAAACGGGATTCAATCTGTATCTTCTTGATATAATTCTCCAGCATGATTTCATGACGAGCTTCGATTTCCCGATGGCTGTAGACTCCTGTTTTTTCAAAAAGTTGGATGGTGGACTTGGAAACCATGGCATCCAAGGCATCCGGGGTGGTCCGAAAATTGGATAAACCCCTTTTGGCAGCCTCTTTTTGCCATTCATCGCCGTAGCCATTCCCCTCGAAGCGAATTTTTTTGGTGGCTTTGATGTATTTCTGCAAAACCTTCAGAATCGCCCCTTCGCGGCTTTCTCCGTCCCCAATGGCCTTGTCCACCTCGGCCTTAAAGGCCGTTAGGCTTTGGGCCATCGCTGAATTGAGCACTGTCATGGCCGCGGCGCAATTGGACGCAGAACCAACGGCCCTTAATTCAAATTTGTTACCGGTAAATGCAAAGGGCGAAGTGCGGTTGCGGTCGGTATTGTCCAGCAATATTTCGGGAATCGCTTTGATATGGTGCATTAGCGAACGCACCTCGACCTGATCCTTGTCCAGTTTGCCTTTTTCGATTTCATCCAAGACCCTGGACAATTGCTCGCCAAGAAAGGCCGACATAATGGCCGGAGGTGCCTCGTTGGCACCCAGTCGGTGATCGTTACCGGCCGAGGCAATGGAAGCCCGAATCAAATCGGCATGGTCATGAAAGGCCTTGATAGCATTCACAAAAAAAGTCAAGAACATGAGATTGCTCTTGGGGGTCTTGCCAGGGGACAAAAGATTTTTGCCGGTATTGGTAGCCAGCGACCAATTGTTATGCTTTCCCGATCCGTTAACGCCCGCAAAGGGCTTTTCGTGCAATAACACGCTGAGCCCGTGGCGCTTCGCGATTTTTTCCATCAGGTCCATGAGGAGCTGGTTATGGTCCACCGCCAAGTTGATTTCTTCAAAAAGCGGCGCACACTCAAACTGTCCTGGAGCAACCTCGTTGTGCCGGGTCTTGAGGGGAATGCCCAGACGATAGGCCTCGTTTTCGAAGTCCACCATAAAGGCATGAACGCGTTCCGGTATGGTCCCAAAATAATGATCCTCCAATTGCTGACCGCGGGCAGCACCGTGTCCAAAAAGGGTGCGACCCGACAAAACCAAATCAGGACGCGCATCAAACAAGGCCGAGTCCACCAAAAAATACTCCTGCTCTACGCCCAATGTGGGATAAACCCGGGTAATGTTTTTGTCAAAGTATTGGCAAACAGCAACGCCGGCTTTTTCGACAGCCGCCAGCGATTTGAGCAAGGGGGATTTGTAATCCAAAGACTCCCCGGTATAGGAGACAAAGATGGTTGGAATGCAAAGCGTTTTACCGGCAGGACTCTCCAACACAAAGGCCGGGGAACTGGGATCCCAAGCGGTGTACCCCCGGGCCTCAAAGGTGTTGCGAATGCCACCGTTGGGAAAAGAAGAGGCATCCGGTTCTTGTTGGACCAAAGCTCCACCACTAAAGGCCTCGATGGCTTCCCCATCGTTGTTAAGCGAAAAGAAGCTATCGTGCTTTTCGGCCGTGGAACCCGTCAGCGGCTGAAACCAGTGGGTGTAATGGGTGGCACCTTTGGCCAAGGCCCAGTTTTTCATGCCATTGGCGACCTGCCGCGCGACATCGGGCGTAATGCCGTGCCCCAAATCAATGGCCTCCAAAAGCGATTCGTAAATTTCTGGGGATAGAAATTCCCGCATGGCCTTTTTGTTAAACACACTCTCACCAAAGCGGTCGGAACTTTTGAAAACCGATTCCGGAAGCGTTGAGCCCTGATTTTGACGAATATTGGCAAGGGATTGCATGCGGAGGCTGCTCATAATGGGGTTGGATTAAAGTGAATGGGGGATGCTATGGGAGAATTTTGGACAAAAATACGACTTTCAACATTTTTTAACTCTGTTTCCTTATTTTTTGGACTTTTTTTCAGAAAAAAGAGCCTATGTGGGGGGTTATTACTTGAATTTTTGATGAATTTTTTAAAGTGAATACATGTTTGGGGGGATTTACTATCAAAAAACTATCGATTTACTCCAAAATACATATTATGATTTGATTAAATAAATTGCCGATTCGCCCCGCCCATCTCGGGGGATAAAACATGTATTTTTGAGCATGAAATGCCTACTCGGCCCCTTTTTTGGGCTCAAAACCTTCTTCCTCACCTTACTCTTCACCACGGCGATTCAACACCGCGCAGAGTCCATGGGTCCGGGATCCAAGGTTCGCATCCATTCAAACGCCCCCGAAGGCTCTGTTTACCGCAAAACCCAGGGGAAAGGCCTGCCCATCTCCCTTTTGGAACGCTTTCGTAACGAATTTCCTGCGGCGGTTGAGGTCCATTGGGAGCAAAAGAAAGTCCCCAGCTCTGCGGCCGTTCAGGCTGAAACCCAAACCACCCTCACCCACCGGGTCCGCGGTTGGAATCTGGGACAATCCTTTGCCGCCGAGTACCCAGCCGGTGCCCAAGCCGCTTCCATGGTGCATACCCTCGAACGCCCGGAGGACCTGGCCGTTGATCAACGGAGTGAAATCCTGAGACGTTGGCCGAACCAAACTTGTGTTGCGGTTTTGAGTAGCCGTCCCCGCAACGGCGTCCCCACTTACAAAGTATTGTTACAAAACAGCGGCTCCCAGCGGTATCGCGTTGAGGCCTTGGAATCGCCCGATACCAAAACCGTATCCCCCTGCCCCGAACGGTCCAAACCGGCCCGTCGTCCCCGACTCAGCTCCGATCAACAACGTTTGGTCTACCTGCTTCAAACTTGCCCAGCCAATTCTCCTCAACCCTAAGCATGGATCCTCTACCATACTCCGCCAACCCACACGGGTCTCCCCTTTCCTCTCCTTTGCCCAACGATGGTTTGGCTCAACCCTCGGTGGAGACCGCCGTTCAATTGGGTCTCTTGCCGGAAGAATTTGAACACATCCGGGAAATCCTGGGACGTGTTCCCAATTTTACCGAACTCAGCATTTACTCCGTCATGTGGAGCGAACATTGTTCGTACAAAAATTCCATCAAATGGCTAAAAACCCTGCCCAAGGATGGTGAAGGCATGTTGGCCAAGGCGGGGGAAGAAAATGCGGGGCTGGTGGATATCGGCGATGGCTTGGCCTGCGCTTTCAAAATCGAATCGCACAATCACCCTTCGGCGATCGAGCCCTACCAAGGCGCTGCAACCGGCGTGGGTGGTATCAACCGGGATATTTTCACCATGGGAGCCCGACCCATTGCCCAACTGAACAGCCTGCGCTTTGGGAACCCAAACCACCCCAAAACCCGCTGGCTCATGCGCGGTGTTGTGAAAGGAATCGGCGATTATGGCAATGCCTTCGGAATTCCTACCGTGGGCGGTGAGGTCTTTTTTGACGATAGTTTTCAAATCAATCCCCTGGTCAATGCCATGAGCGCCGGCATTGTCAAACACGGCCAGACCGTAAAAGCCTTGGCCGAAGGGTCTGGTAACCCGGTCTTTATTGTTGGCTCACGCACCGGCAAAGACGGGATTCACGGGGCGGC
>CAIOCC010000065.1 GCA_903856555.1 uncultured Bacteroidota bacterium | reverse complement strand
GTTCTGGGTTTTCGGATTGGGCCCTTTGCCTACATCACGGACGCCAACGCGATTCCCGATTCCACCGTGGAACGTTTGAGGGGTGTGGAAGTGTTGGTTCTCAATGCATTACGCAAAACCCCGCACCCTTCTCATTTTACCCTCGACCAGGCTTTGGAACAGGTTCAACGCATCGGAGCGGAGCGTACCTACCTGACCCACCTATCGCACCAAATGGGCTTGCATGCCGAAGTCTCCTCCACATTGCCCGCCGGCGTCGAATTAGCGTACGATGGACTGGTCTTGGGATGGGATGGCCCTTCTTACCTTTGAACCATGGAAATCGGAACCAAACTACCCTATTTTGAACTCAAAGGCTGCGACCTCAAGACCCATTCCTTGGTGGATGTCAGCGACAAATCCTGCGTTTTGATTCTGTTCATTTGCAACCACTGCCCCTATGTTGTGGCGTATTTGGACCGTATCAACAAACTTTTCCGCCGCTACTACGAAGACAATCTGGGCGTGCTCCTCATCAATTCCAACGATCCGGCCAAATACCCGGTGGACTCTTTTGAAGGAATGCAGGCATTGGCCACGCAGTACGGATGGGAATCCATCTACCTCCACGACGAAACCCAAGAGGTGGCCCGCATGTTCGATGCCAAGCGAACCCCGGAGGCCTTTTTGTTTAATTCAAGCCGTGAACTCGTTTACCACGGGGCCATTGACGATAGCTGGGAGCAACCCAACCTCGTCACCCGGGTTTACCTGGAGGATGCCATTGAATACACCTTGGACGGTTTGGAAGTGGATGTGCCTCATGTGGATCCGGTGGGTTGCAGTATTAAGTGGAAACCCGCATGAGTTTGAATGCCTCAATGACGGATTTCCATGCGGATCGGGACCAGATCGAAAAAGCTTGGTCCAATCCCCAACTTCGCTCAGACCCCTCCACCGTTCGTTCGGTGCATCGCATCATGGAGGCCTTGGACCAAGGACTTCTGCGCACAGCCGAGCCAAACCCCAACGGCGAGTGGTCCGCTCTGGAATGGGTCAAAATGGCGGTTTTATTGTATTTCCCTCTCCAAAATTCGGTGACCATCCATGCCGGGGCTTTGGAATTTTACGATAAAGTCCCTTTGAAAACCGGTTTCGAAAAACTGGGGATCCGGGTCGTACCACCTGCGGTTATTCGTTATAGTAGTTTTATTGAACCGGGTTGCATCGTCATGCCCTCTTTTGTGAATGTAGGTGCGAGGGTTGGTGCAGGGACCATGGTGGATACGTGGGCGACGGTGGGATCGTGCGCGCAGATTGGCCGCGATGTGCACTTGAGTGGGGGCGTTGGAATTGGCGGTGTTCTGGAACCCATACAGGCCAGCCCCGTGATTGTTGAGGATGGTTGTTTTGTTGGATCCCGCTGCGTCGTGGTCGAAGGAGTACACCTCGAAAAAGAAGTGGTGCTGGGTGCAGGTGTGACGCTGACCGCTTCATCCCCCATTGTGGACATGAGTGGCTCGGTCACCCAGATCTACAAGGGACGGGTTCCTGCTCGCTCGGTTGTCATTCCGGGAACCATGCCCAAGGAATTTCCAGCAGGAACGGCCCAGGTTCATTGCGCGATCATTATTGGTCGTCGCCACGAAGGCACCGATCGCAAGACATCCCTCAACCAGGCCCTGCGGGATTTTGAGGTGAGCGTTTAATCAGCGGCGAAAGCGGTCAAAGGCCTTTTGGAACTTTTCCACTTTGGGCCTCACAACAAGCTTGCAGTAAGGTTCTTCGCCGTGGAGGCGAAAATATTCTTGGTGGTAGTTTTCGGCCACATAAAAGACCCCGGCCTCGGCCAATTCGGTCACCACGGGACGCCCAAACGGGTTGTCTTTTTGGAGACGCTCCATGAATTCGCTCGCTGTTTTTCGTTGTTCATCGCCCCTGTAAAAAATAACCGATCGGTATTGAGTCCCGACATCTTCGCCTTGACGATTGAGCGTGGTCGGGTCATGGGTTCCAAAAAAAATCTCCAACAAATTCTCCATCGAAACGACCGAAGGATCAAAAGAGAACTGCACCACTTCGGCATGACCCGTACGGCCTGTACAAACTTCTCGGTAGGTTGGCTGCGCCACCTGTCCACCCATGTAACCGGATCGAACCTTGGAGACGCCTTTGACTTGTTCAAAGACGGCTTCGACACACCAGAAGCATCCTGCACCCAGGGTCAGGGTCTCCAAAGGTTGGTTGCTTGGGTTGGGTTCAACCGTGGCGGGGGCCAAAGAATCCATAGGCTGTTGTTGGTTTTGAAAGGACGAATCCAGCTGACAAGCAGTCAGCGCAAAGAGCCCCAAAGCGGCGGTCCACACGGCGAATTGCAGAAACGAAGGTTCAGGGTTCTTAGGGAAGACGGGTGGCCAGATCGGCCGGGCTGTAGGCAATGGACTTGAGCGTTTTGCGGTCCGAGCGACGGTAGACCAGGTGAAGTCCGTCCACGGTTTCTACATCGCATTCGATGTTATGCCGCTCTTGGTAATGCAAGACGGTGGCTTGGGCTTCTTCTTCGCTTTGACAGGCTTTGCTCATGTTCGAGCGATGCACTTCGCCAAACAAATCCGCAAAAACATGACCCAATCCCAATTCGTGAATGGCACCGCTGAGGACATATTGCAGGTCGCAAAGAGCATCGGCGGCTTCGACCAAATCACGCTTGGACAAAGCATCGCGTAATTCGTTTAATTCCTCCTGTAACAAATTGATTCGCAACTGACAGCGCTCTTCGCTCGGAAGGTTTGGTTCAGCTCCAACGGGATGACGAAAAAGGCTATGAAACTCGGAAACCTTGGTGAGGGCCGATGCTTCGGCAAAGGTCATGGGTTCCCTGTTTATGGAATTTTCACCCATGGTTGGATGATTAGTAGGAGGACGGAGAGCCTTCTTCGTCGTGACGATCCTGACGATCGTAATCGAAATCAGGCATTAACTCGGTCTTGACGTAATCGATGGTTTCTTGCAGACCGTTCAAAAACTTGTTGAAGTCCTCTTTGTAGAGAAAAATTTTGTGTTTGACATATTGCCCATCATCAAAACCTTTTTTGCTTTCGGTTAGGATTAGGTAGTAATCGTTGGCCCGGGTGGATTTGACATCAAAAAAATAGGTGCGCTTACCGGCCCTGACTCTTTTGCTGAATACTTCCTCGCGATCCCGTTCTCGGTGGCGTTCACCTCCGTAAAAATCATCCATGGTATTTAATTATGTTGTAAAAATAGGGCATTTTGAGGCAAAACATCCCTACCCCTTGGTCCTTTGCCTTGGTTACGAGGGCAAGGCTTCCGGATTCTGCTGCTGCAAATCGTGCATGCGTCGATAGAGGCTGCTACTTTGGAGCAATTCTGCATGGGTTCCTTGCCCAACGACCCTTCCTGCATCCAAGACATAAATGCAATCGGCCAAGACCAAAGGCTTAATTTTTAGGGAGATAAGGATGATTCCGCGGTCTCCTTTGGCGCTCAGGATTTTTTGCATCAGGGAGTCCTCGGTGCCACTGTCCAAAGCCGAAAGTGCGTCGTCCAAAACCATCCAACGGGGTTGCCTTAACCAAGCCCTGGCCAGCGCCAATCGTTGTTTTTGTCCTCCCGATAATTGAACCCCTCGTTCCCCGATGCCGGTTTGGAGGCCTTCGGGCAGTGCAGCCGCCCATTCGCCCAGTTCGACCAGGTTCAGAACCTCCAGGCAAGTCGCGTCATCGGCATCGGGAGCGCCCAAGCGGAGATTGGCCCCCAGGGTATCGTTAAAAAAAGCTTGTTCCTGGGGAACCCAGGCCACATGTCCGTGCAGACTACCTTCATTCCAATCGCTCAAGGGGACCCCACCCAGTTCCAGGCTTCCCTGCATCAAAGGGAGGCGGCCTGTTAGGAGCTTCCAAAAAGTGCTTTTTCCGCTGCCAACCGTCCCCGTTATACCGATGAATTGACCCGGTTTCGCATCAAATGCTGGCATTTCCAAAACAAATCCATCTCGATAACCGGCCTTCATTTGACGGATTTTCCAATCAGGTGCCTGGTCGGACGTATAGCCATCGATGCGATGGGGTCTGGCCTCCCAAGCCAAGATGGGTTCCAACCGGGCCTGAGCCGCTTTGGCTTGTTGAAAGATCGAAGCCACCCAACCCAACGAGGTGACCGGCCAGGTGAGCATGTTGATGTACAATATGAACTCGGCCAGGTTGCCCAAGCTGACTTGGCCTTGGGCCATTAAATGACCTCCCATCCACACCGTTATAAGGGTACTAAGACCTACCAGGGTGGTGGCCAAGGGAAAGAACAAGGCATCGGCTTTGGCAAAGGCCATGTTCTTGGACCGGTATTCGTCCAAGTCTTGACCAAAGCGGCGGATGAACGCCGGTTCCGCCGAAAAAGCTTGCAGGAGTTTCATGCTCGCCAAACTCTCTTGGACAAAAGCGGTCATTTTGCCCAGATGGGCTTGCACCGCGGCGGAACGTCCCAAAATTTTGAGGTTGAGTAGATAGATTCCCAAAACCAAGAAAGGCATGGGTGTTAGAACCCAAAGGGTCAGGACCGGACTCACCGACAGCATCACCCCTATCACCATCAAGAACATGACCAAGAGGTTGAGGCTGTACATCAAGCCCGGTCCGATAAACATCCGGATTTTGCCAACATCTTCGGTCAAGCGCGATGTCAGATCCCCGACTTCAAAACCTTCGACCGCCTGAGGCTTGGCCGCCAGAATTCGGGCAAAAAGGGTTTCTTTGAGACGCTGTTCGCTGATTCTGGACATGACAATGAGGGTTTGTCGCATCCAATACATAAAGAAACCTCGGGCCAACGTCGCTCCCAACAGGCCCAAAAGCAAGGGGGTGAGTGGTTGAGACCCAGGTTGGGACACGGCATCCATGAGGTGTCGAATGATGCGCGGTGGGATCACCCCAAAAACATTGGTCAAGAACAGGCATAGCAAGCCGGGGATCCAAAGCCGCTCCTGACCACGCAAGGATTGGAGGAGGGCGACCAGGGATTTCACACCGCAAAATAAAGGCATTTTGGGCTGGCCTTTGGGTTATTTTTGCCGCACCAATACCAAGCACATGCCGGAAACCCTCGACACCCTCCCCATGACCGGGCCCATGTCCACCATGCAGCGCATGGGTCACGAACAGCTGGTTTATTGCCACGACGAGGCATCGGGCCTCCGGGCCATCATTGGAATTCATTCCACCGTTTTGGGACCTGCATTGGGTGGTACCCGCATGTGGAATTATGCCAGCGAAGACCAAGCGGTGATGGACGTCCTTCGCCTATCCCAAGGGATGACCTACAAGGCATCGGTCGCTGGGTTGGATTTGGGTGGCGGAAAAGCCGTCATCCTTGGGGATGCCCGTCAACACAAATCCGAGGCTTTGTTCAAGGCCTACGGTCGTTTTGTAAACTCCCTTTCTGGCAAGTACATCACCGCCGAAGATGTCGGTACCTCCAAATCCGATATGGAATGGATCGCTACCGAAACCAAACATGTGAGTGGATTGCCCGAGAGCATGGGTGGCAGCGGGGACCCCTCCCCGGTGACAGCCTTTGGGGTGTACATGGGGATGAAAGCCGGTGCCCGTGTTGCACTGGGGAATGATTCCTTGGAAGGCCGCAAAATTCTGGTTCAAGGGGTGGGTAATGTTGGAACCTATCTGGTGGAGCACCTCGTCGCCGAGGGCGCCCACGTCTGGATATCCGACGTGTACGAGCCATCCATCCAAAAGCTTTTGAGTCGTTTCCCTCAACTTCAAGTTTGTCCTGCAGATCAGGTCTCAACGGCCGATGTCGATATCTACGCACCCTGCGCTTTGGGTGCAACCCTCAACGCCCAAAGCATTGCCGACCTCCGTTGTGCCTTGGTTGCAGGAGGCGCCAATAATCAATTGGCCACCGACGAGGATATGCAGCGATTGATGGATCGGAGTATTGCGTATGCTCCTGATTTTGTGATCAATGCAGGCGGCCTCATCAATGTTTATGCCGAAATCAAGCGTTTGGATCGGGAGTGGGCCCTCCAAAAAACCCGCGGGATTTACGACCAAACCCTTGCCATCTTTGAGCAGGCCGCCCAAGACAGGGTCAGCACCAACGAAGCCGCGGTACGCTTAGCCCATCAACGCTTGACCAAGGTTGCCCATGATCAACAGGCATCATCTTCGCGTTAAGTTGCTGCAATGGCTTTTTGCCAGCAGACAACAAAACCAGGAAGACTACAGGGAAGTCGCCAAGCAGTTCAAAGCTTCGGCCTCCACCAGCATGCGATCTTATGTCATGGCTTTTCGCTTGCTGGATGCCTTGATTTTCTATGCGGGAATTCGCCTCGAAGAGCGTCAGGGTCGTCACCTCCAAGAAAACCGTGATCCAGGCCCGGCCCATGCCTTGGCCGGCAACCCCTTGGCTCCTCTCCTCGAAAAAGACCCATCTTATGCGGTGGCCTTGAAATCAACGGGCATCGAAAACATGGAGATATCGACCGACATGCTTCGAGCTATGTTTGAATCGGTCTCCGAAGGAACCTGCACCGCCTCCAAGAACCTATCCCTGGATACCCTCGATGGGTTGAAGGTGTTTTTTGATAAGTGCATTTGTTCCGGGGATTGGTACCCCTCCTGGCAACAGGAACACAATCTTTATTGGGATAGCGATCGCTATCTTATTGATCGTCAGGTTCTCCAAACTTTGGATTCAATGAAGGCGGGGTCGCCTTTTCCTGATACCAAAGCCATGTTGCAGACCTGGCAAAGCGAAGACACCATGATTCAAACGCTGCTTGAATCGTTGTTAGGGAATCCATCCGTCCACTTGGAACGAATCGAAAAACATGCCGGACAATGGGACCCCGATCGCCTGGCTCGTATGGATTTGCTGCTCCTGCAGATGGCCTGCACCGAATGGCTTTTATTGCCGGATGTACCTGTCAAAGTAACGATGAACGAGTACATTGAATTGGCCAAAACCTTTTCGACGCCTCAGTCTTCTTCCTTTATCAACGGTCTTTTGGACAAGATCAAAGCAGACCTCCTTCGCGAAGGTTTGATTCAAAAAACCGGTCGCGGCCTCGTCGAATCTTAATTTCATTCCGCTATGTCCTTCAAAAATCTGATGTTGCGTGCATCCTATGGGATGGCCTGCCTCGCTTGCCTGGCTGGGATTTTTCTTTTTTCGTCGTGCGGTTCAGAATCAGCCCCCCCCAGCTTGGACGCCGATTCGGTTGAACTCCCCGTCTCCGCGGATGGCCAAAACCAAACCGAACGTTTACCAAAGATGGTTTTTGACAAAGAACTCCATGATTTTGGTACCATCAAGGCCGGCGAGAAAGTATCCTATTCTTTTCGATTTGTCAACAAAGGGGGCCGTGATTTGATTATTCAAAGCGCCAGTGGTTCCTGCGGTTGCACCGTGCCCGATTTTCCCAAAGAACCCATACCGCCCGGTCGCGAAGGGTACATCCGAGTCATGTTCAATTCCGAGGGCAAAAGCGGTATGCAAGAAAAGCAAGTCACCGTCTTGGCCAATACCCTACCGAATACCATCACCGTTCGGGTGAAGGCCGAAATCGTCCAACCCTAATTCAAATTAAATAAATTGTTATGAACAACCTGCATGTTTTGCTAGCCATGGCCCCACCCCCTTCCGGTTCTGGACCTCAGAATCCTTGGATTAGTTTGTTGCCATGGGTTTTGATTTTTGTGGTCTTTTATTTCTTTATGATTCGGCCTCAATCGGTGAAAGCCAAAGAAGAGCGAAAATTCAGGGATCAAATGGCCAAGGGGGATCGTGTGGTGACTGTTGGAGGGATGCACGGCAAAGTGGTGGAGGTTTCGACGGAATGGGTTCTTTTGGAGAGCGAATCTCAGGCCCGGTTCAAAGTGGAACGTTCGGCCATCTCCAAGGACAGCACCCTGCATTCGTACCCTCCGGCATCCAAGTGAGCCAACGCATCGGGCTGACCGGTTGCATGGGCTCGGGCAAAACGACTGTTGCAGGTCTTTTTGCTCAACTGGGCATCCCCATCTACGATGCAGACGATCGAGCCAAAACCCTGATGGTTCAGGATTCTGGCTTGCGTGAAAGCATCGTATCCTTGCTGGGCTCGACGGCCTATTTACCGGATGGCTCTTTGAACCGAGAAGCTTTGGCTGCCAAGGTATTCAAAGACCCAAGACTCCTCCAAGAACTCAATGCCCTGGTGCATCCCGTTGTTGCCCAAGATTCCTTGGCTTGGGCCGAACAACAAACAACCCCGTACAGTATCCACGAAGCGGCCTTGTTAATTCAAAGCGGATCAGCACTGGGAATGCGAGCTGTGATTTTGGTTCAGGCTCCCCTGCTCATGCGAATGGATCGGGTACGCCTTCGCAATGGCTGGACCGATGAGCAAATTCTGGATCGCCTACGCAACCAATGGCCCGAAGAAGATTTGATTCCGTATTGCCGCTATCGCATTGTGAACGATGGTACCCAATCCCTTCAGCTTCAGGTCCAGGAAATTCACCGGGCAATCCTGAGCGATTTGGGGAAGTGATTTTGAAAACGGGTTCCCTCCCGGTGCATCCAACCCAACCCCATCCCTTGATAGGTCATCAGGTTCCAACCGTTTCGGAGTTCTCCCAAGGCCAGGTTCTGTCCTTGGCAATACCAAGTGGCCAGGGTAGCGTCTAGGTCGACCACTGGACAACCTTCTTCGACGCTCCAGGTCCCGTTACACGGATATCGACCGTGCTTTTTGCCGTAGGCCATTGCCAAATCAGGGCTTGGAAAATCCGATGGAACCGAAGAAAGCCCGTTTTTGATCAACCGCATCTTCTTCTTCAATCCCTCGGCGAGGCTTTGCAAATTTTGGGGATTCCACGACTGGGTGCTGTGCGTGGTTTCTGTATCGAAAGGTTTGCGCAAGACAGAACAGAAAAATCCTTCGCCCTGGGTCCGACCGGGCAGCGACCACCACGCCCCATGTTGGGGATCCCAACGCTGGTCCATTTCCGATGCGTGAACCCAGCCCCATTCTTCGGGCAGATGCCACTGGGCAGGTTGCAAACGACCGGAAGCAACCCACGGCAAAAGTTGACCGGTGTTTTCTTCTTTGCCAAAGGTGCAGGTAGAATAAATCAACCAACCTCCGGGACGCAAAGCATGATACAGGCTTTCTAAAATTTCGTCTTGTAATGTTACGAGGGACGCGCATTTGGCGAGTGACCAGTCTTTGGCGGCCTCGCGATGCTTGCGGAACATCCCTTCCCCACTGCAGGGCATATCCACCAGAATACCATCAAAATAGGATGGGAAACCTTTCCAGTTTTGGGCTGGGTTTTGAACCATCAGGACACGATCGCTGCCGCTGCGTGCCACGGTGGCTTCGAGCAATGGCAAGCGATGTTCCATGGGCTCGGAAGCAACCAACAGGCCATCTTCCGGCAAGACGTCCAAGAGCGTGAGGGTTTTGCCACCCGGTGCGGCACAAGCATCCAAGAGCATTCCCATGGGGGCACCTTCGGTTTTGAGGCGATCGAGTAGGTGATGGACGATCAGCCCTGCCGCTTCCTGCACATACCAAGCACCGGCCTGGTAACCGGGATAGGCATGAATCGGGCGATTTTTTTCGGAGGAATTCCGTTTGAAATAGGTGGTCTCTGGGTGCCAAAGAACCTGCTCACCGGGAACATACCCCTCTATTTCATCGGGTGGGAATCCCTGCAAACACCGCAGGGTTCGATCCGTCACCGCTTCGTTGCTCAGACTATGAAGCAAACCGTCGGCGTGTTGAGGATATTCGTTGGTGACTCGACGAATAAAATCGTCCGGTAGCCACGCTTTCATTCCTCCTGACGGATTTATTGCCCGCTTTTGGTTTTGGCTCCCTCTCTGCGCTTTTTCATTTCCAGGGATTTGTCGTTCAATTTGAGCTGAGCGTACAATTGTTGCAGAGATACCATGGTATTGCTGTCATCGGGTTGAAGTTCCAAGGCCTTTTCGAGGTAAGGCTGGGCTTTTTCAAAGGCCGCTTTGGCTTTGGCAATGGCCGCATCGTATTCTTTTTGCTTGGAAAAGGGAATCTTGTTCGCTTCGTTGGCAAGTTCAGCGGCCGTGTTGAAATGCATGGCACCAAGGTTGTAATAAGGATCAAAATAATCGGCTTTGATTTCGATCGCTTTGAGGTAATCGGTCTCCGACAAGGAGCCTTTTTTGAGGTTATCGTAGGCCGTGCCCCGTGCAAAGTAGAGATTGGGGTTGGTGGGATCCAGCTCAATGGCCTTGGATAATTTCTCGATAGCCATTTCTTGCTTGCCCTGGCTGAGATAAATATTGAGTTCGTCGATGACCAGCCCGATATCGTTGGGATAGGCTTGACGACCCTGCGCTAAAAATTGCAAAGCCGCTGCGGTATCCCCCGCCAACTTAGTGAGCCGGGCGAGTTCAACGTAAACGCCTGGTTTGTTGTATTGATTGTCTAACAATGCTTTCCAATATCGCAGAGCCTTGGCACTGGAGTCCATTTTGCCAGCCGTGAGGGCTGCATTAAAGAGGACCGAGGTATCGTTGGGCGTTACCGAAAGCAATTGCTCAAAACGGGCCAAGGCTGCGGGGTACTTTTTTCCGACAAAGGCTTCCACCCCTTCGTTGTAGATGGCGCCTTGAATGGTCAAGACCTTTTTGGTGGCATCGTCCTTGTGTTCATTTTTGGTGTCCAATTCGACGCAACGACGATAGGATTCCCAAGCAATGTCCAAGGCGTCCGGGAATTTGGGTGACCAAGCGGTATCCCCGTAGATACCTAAATGAACTTCACCACGGTAGAACCAGGCCTTGGCCGTGTTCATGGTTTTGGGGTGAACAATCGCTTCGTCGATGGAAGCTTTGGCTTTGTCAAATTCACTGTAGCGGATGTAGATAATAGCGCTTTGAACTTTGTTAGGCTGAGCGTAAGCCGCACTTCCCATCACAAGGAACAGGAGGCTCCGAAGCAGGGTTTTCATGAAGGTTGGTTTAAGAGAGGTTGGTTGGATCTTGGTTTTCGTTGGACTCGACTTGATCGTCGCTTGGCTGGATTTCTGAAGGCTCGTGCTCGTCTTTTTGGACCAAAGCAACCGAAGCAATGCGGTCATCGCCGTGCAATTTGATGAGGCGAACCCCTTGGGTGGCCCGGCCCATCACACGCAGGCTCTCCACCCCAATTCGAATGGTGACCCCGCTTTTGTTGATAATCATCAGATCGTCCTGTTCATCCACCGCTTGAAGGGCCACCAGGGCCCCTGTTTTTTCGGTAATATTCAGGGTTCGAACTCCTTTGCCACCTCGGTTGGTAACCCGATAATCTTCAATACCGGAACGCTTTCCGTAGCCGGTCTCTGAAACTACCAGGAGGGTTGTTTCGGGATTTTGAACACAGACCATCCCGATCACAAACTCGGAGGCCGAGTCCAAGGATACGCCCCTCACGCCGGTCGCCGTCCGACCCATGGGGCGGACTTTGGATTCATGAAAACGAATGGCCCGACCGGTGTTGGTGGCCATCACCATTTCGGATTGTCCGTTGGTTAGACGAGCTTCGAGGAGCTGATCGCCTTCGTTGATATTGATGGCGTTGATTCCGTTGGCGCGGGGCCTGCTGTACGCTTCCAGGGTGGTTTTTTTGATAACCCCGCTGCGGGTACAAAACACAATGTAGTTGGAATCAAGATATTCCTGTTCATCCAAGCTGCGCACCGATATATAGGCTCTGATTTTGTCGTCCTGTGGAATCTGTAACAAATTCTGTACGGCTCGCCCTTTGGTGTTTTTGGCGCCTTCAGGAATTTCGTAGACTTTGAGCCAATAACACCGGCCTTGCTCCGTAAAGAAGAGCATCCAATGATGGGTCGATGCAACAAGCATGTGTTCAATGAAATCGTGATCCCGGGTTGCACCCCCCATGGCTCCTTTGCCGCCCCGGTTCTGGACCCGGTATTCATGGGCGGCTGTCCGTTTGATATAGCCCAAATGAGAAACGGTGACCACTACATCTTCTTCTTCGATCATGTCCTCCATGCGGAAATCACCGGCGGCATAAACGATTTCGGAACGTCGGGCATCCCCAAAACGCTCCTTGATTCCGGTTAATTCATCCTTGATCAGGGACATACGCAGTCCTTCATCCTCTAGAATGGCCTGAAGACGGCTTATCAAGGCCATGATTTCGTTGTATTCTTGACGGATTTTGTCACGCTCCATGCCGGTTAAGCGCTGGAGGCGCAGTTCCAAAATGGCTTTGGATTGGATCTCACTGAGGCCGAATTGGCTCATCAAGCCTTCTTTGGCGATTTCGGGGTTTGCCGAGGCCCGAATCAACGAAATGATTTCGTCCAAATGGTCCAAGGCAATCAAATAACCTTCCAGGATATGGGCTTTGCGCTGGGCTTCGGCTAGGTCGAAACGAGTCCTTCGAAGAACAACTTCGTGGCGGTGATCCACAAAATGCCGAATCAAATCCAAGAGGTTCAGCGCCTGAGGGCGTCCGTTGACCAGTGCGATGTTGTTGACTGAAAACGAACTCTGCAACGCCGTGTACTTGTACAAATGATTAAGGACCACCGATGCCATGGCGTCTTTGCGAATCTCGTAGACAATGCGCATGCCATCCCGATCCGATTCATCCCGAATCTCCGAGATGCCTTCCAATTTCTTCTCGTTCACCAAGTCCCCGGTCTTCTGAAGCATGTCGGCTTTGTTGACCAAATACGGGATTTCGGTAACAATAATGCGCTCCCGGCCGTTATCAAGAACCTCGACCGTCGCTCTGGCCCGGATCACAACCCTCCCCCTCCCGGTCAGCAAGGCATCGCGAATTCCTTCGTAGCCGTACAACAACCCTCCGGTAGGGAAATCCGGGGCCTTGACATAGGCCAAAAGTTCATCGCAGGTGATATCACGCCGGTCGATATAGGCATGGATGCCATCGATCAACTCACTTAGGTTGTGGGGAGCCATGTTGGTGGCCATACCGACTGCAATTCCTGCACTGCCGTTCATCAGCAGATGGGGGAATTTGCACGGCATGACCGTGGGCTCCTTCAGTGAATCGTCAAAATTGAGCTGGAAATCGACGGTTTCTTTGTCGATGTCTTCGAGCATTTCCTCGGCCAAGCGGGTCAGGCGCGCCTCGGTATAACGCATGGCCGCCGGACTGTCCCCGTCCACCGAGCCAAAGTTACCTTGGCCATCCACCAAAGGATAGCGCATGGACCAAGGCTGAGCCATGCGGACCATGGTATCGTAAACCGATGAATCACCGTGCGGGTGGTATTTACCCAAAACCTCCCCCACGATACGAGCTGATTTTTTGTAGGGTTTGTTGTAGGCCAACCCCAATTCATTCATTCCGAACAAAACCCTTCGATGGACTGGTTTGAGGCCATCTCGCACATCGGGCAGGGCTCTGGAAACGATCACCGACATCGAATAATCGATGTAAGCGGATTTCATTTCCTCTTCGATTTGAATGGGGATTATTTTGGAAGAATCGGCCATTGGGCAACTTAGGGGTTAAAAGCCCGAAAATACGAGGTTTTTCATGCATTTTTGGCCAATTGAACGTTCTATTTTTGCCTTTCCACCTTCAAACAACGAGACGATGATGCAACCCATGCCGGATTTCCTTTTTCTGCAGGCCCAAGCCCCCCTAGGTTCAACGGACGCCTCCTTGCAGGTCCTGGACTTGGCCCTCAAAGGTGGGCCGTTTATGATCCCTCTTTTGCTTTTTTCGATTCTGACCGTCTACCTCATGGTGGAGCGTTGGATGACCTTGGCTCGTTACCGCAAAGGCATGGACCAGCTCCACCGAGATGTCCAGGTCCTGATCAAATCGGGGCAGCGCGTTCAGGCTGTGGAGTCCTGCCGTCGTTCGGAGCTCCCCCTGGCCCGATTGTACTTGCAGTTGTTCGAAAAAAACGCCGTTTTGACCGAACAAAATCTCCGGGAACACATGAATTACTATGGCAAAAAGGAAGCGGTTTTATACGAAAAAAATCTGGCCATGTTAGCCACGGTATCCGGTGCAGCCCCTATGGTGGGTTTCTTGGGCACGGTTACCGGGATGATCCGAGCTTTTTACCAACTTTCGGTATCGGGTTCGGCGGTCGATCCGGCCGCCTTGTCGGGGGGTATTTACGAGGCGATGGTTACCACGGCCGCTGGTTTGATGGTCGGTATCCTCGCCTATCTCGCCTACAATTATTTTACGGTCCGTGTGGAGAGACAGCTCACTGAATTGGAATTTATGGTCGGCGATACCCTGGAATTAATGCCCCAGGCGGATGCGTCATGAACTTTCGCCAGCCCTCCAAAGTCCGAGCCGATTTTAGCATGGCTTCGATGACCGATATCGTTTTCTTGTTGTTGATTTTCTTTTTGTTGACCTCGACCCTGGTGGCACCTCAAGCCCTAAAGTTGGTCCTCCCCAAAGGCAAGGGCCAAAACGTCGAAACCAAAGTCATCCGCATCAGCATCGATAGTATGTCGGTGTACCACCTTGAACAAAAGCCCTTGTCCAAGAGCGCTTTACAGGTCCAAATTCGGGCCCTTGCTTCGGCCGACACCGGTCAAACGTTGATGTTGCAGGCCCATCACAGGGTACCTGTTCAGGAAGTGGTAGATGTTATGCAATGGTCCCGCGAAGCCGGGCTCAAAATGGTGTTAGCGACCGACCCTCGATGAAGCCCCCTCTCGGTCGTTCCGGTTCAGCTTGGTTGATTTCCCTGGTTTTGCACGGGTTGCTTCTTCTCTTGCTGGCCATGCTGCACCTTGGACTACCCGATGCACCACCTCCACCCTCCCCTGGTGGGGGGCTGGCCTTGGCCCTGGGGGTTGAAGACGGCCAAGAGGAGCTTGCCCCGTCCCTTCCACCCTCCGGAAGCAACAGCACATCGCCCGATAGGACCGAACCGGTCCCCAATACCCAAACCCCGAGCCCAAGCGTCACGCAGGACCAAGAAGAAGCCCCCGTGGTGACCCCCAAGCCGGAGACCAAGCCCATGGATCCCCGACTCCAGCGGCTTTTGCAACGCCAAGGTCAACCCAACCCCAACAACAGTTCAAGCGAGGCCTCCAAGGGCCAAAAGGACGGAACCGCCTCTTCCAATAACTCGGGGCTTTCGGGCAGCGGGGGTTTTTCGGCCCGCGGGGATGGT
>CAIOCC010000064.1 GCA_903856555.1 uncultured Bacteroidota bacterium | reverse complement strand
GTCGGGCCGTACGATTAGTACGATGCCCGCAGCATCCTCATCTTGCCTTTGGTATCGGTTCCCAAAAGAAGGTAGTTGTGTGCGTTTTCACGGTACAAGGAGTAGGGATAAACCTTGCCTTGATCGGTTGGATTCGCAAACAGCTGGTGGTAATTGTAACGGCCGTTGGGGTCGATGTAGAGGAGCGTGCTGCGGCTTTCCTTGTGGTTTTCGTTGGTAAGTCCGCTTAGTTTGAAATCCTTGCCACGGGTCTTGAGATTGGCGGGTAGTTCGTTGTAAATGAGAATATTGTGTTCAGGGTGTACCATGGGGGCCACACCGTTGGGGCGGGGAAAATTCTTGCTAGCAAGGATTTGGTCCATGGCGATTTCATAGGATTCCTGCAGGCCTTTGGTCCAGGCACCATTGACCATGAGGCCGCCCTGGTTGTATTGTGTTACAATAACTTTGTCTTCGGCCACTTCGTCGGCGCTGATACCGGCGGGGATTTCACGGTTGCTGCGTTCGATGTTTGCATGCAGTGTGAAACGGTCTTTGTCCAATTCAACCACCTGCATTCGAAGATCCATGACTTCTTTGAGAGGGCGCTTGGGGTTCCCCGTGTCTTTGAATTTGCGGTTGTTGGTTTCGGCTGATTTACGGAATCCCAAGGGGATTTCGAAGGCATGGCGATGAGCTGGGATGCTGTCTTTGCCACCGAATTTTTGGAGGAGGATGCTTTGTGTACCGGTTTTGGGGCTTAGACCCAAAGCCGATGAAACAACAGGCATGTTGGAGTTGGTCGTTGACCAAAAAGCCTGAACACCGTGAACATAGGGCATTTCATCGGATGCAATGGGGAGCTGGGTGTATTGGTTGCGGTTCAAGGAAACCTGCCATAATTGCAAAGTTCCTCCGCTGAAGGTGGCCGATTTGGCGTTGTTTTTGGTGACCGGCTGAAGGTCCAGGGTTAGAAGGGCTTCGGATCCATCACGAAAGGTCGCTGAGCGAAGGCGCGCTGCTTGGTTTTGGACCGGGAAATTGAGAATATGCTGGGATACCATTTCCAATTCCGTGTCGTACAGGCGGCAAATCAAACCGCTGATTTCTTGACCGAAGGTGGGGGCGGTATTGACCAGAACATAGAGGCGGTTCCCATCCAAAGAGGCGCCGGCCAAGGGGCGCAGAACTTGGTCGATGGATTTGCCATTGCCGTTGGCGCGGTGAACTTCCACCGGTCCTTTGAGGACTTCGCCGTCCACCGAAAGGTGCCAGAGGTTGTACTGGTCTTGCTTGATGGCCTTGTTGTAACAATGCGTCAGGGCGATGACACGGTCCTCCAACAACCAAGATTCTTGGAGGCGGTGCACTAGTTTTTGGTCTTTGGCAAAAGAGCCTTGGACGGTTTTGAGGGGCAAAAGGCTCTTGTCAAAATGAACCATTTGAAATTCTCCCGATCCAACCGGTCCCAAGACCAGGTAGGTTTCCCGGAATTTGCCAAGGATATGGGTTTGGCTGTTGTCCCATTTGGTCTGGGTGCTGGCGCCTACTTCCAGGGTGAGGGGTTGGGCAAAAACGACGGAACCAAGAACGGTCAAACCAGCTAGGACGAGGCCCAGGGTATGTCCCCAAAAGCGTGAGATTGTCATTGGATAGGGCTTGAAAAGGAAGTTTTGAACGAGGGCAAAAATGGATAAAGGGCCAATATACGGCCTTATTGCCCATTTTTGCTTGGGCTGCTTCGGTTGAAAGGTCTTCACCAGCTCCCGCTGGCGCCTCCTCCTCCGGACATACCGCCCCCAAACCCCCCAAAGCCTCCAAATCCTCCGCCTCCAAATCCTCCACCACCCCCACCGAAGCCCCCTCCAGGCACCCAAAAGGGTCCGCCAAAGCCTCTGGTACCGTCACGGCCAACGCCTTGACCCCCTCCACCGCCTCTTTTGGACAGGACCAATAGCAAAATCAAGGCCAGTAGGATCCAAAAAAGGGCCGAACCCCCTATAGGTTCCCCCTTTTCGCCTTCGGGACGGGCTTCCAGGTCTTGGTAATCACCCCGAACCAGGTTCATCAGGCCGGTTGACCCGGCTCGTAGACCCTCTGCAACACCACCGCTGCGGAGGGCAGGGGCGATCTTTTGTTCAATCAACCGCCTCGAAAGGGCGTCGGTGATCACGGATTCCAACCCGTAGCCTGTTTCGATGCGGATTTTGCGCTCTTGGAGGGCTAACAACAAAAGGACTCCGTCGTCCTGTTTGGCGCGGCCAATCCCCCATTTTTCAAAAAGACGGGTTGCATAATCCGATACGTCGAAGCCCCCCAGATCCGGAACCACCACCAAACAAATTTGTACCGAGGTTTCGCGGTCAAAGGAGTCCAGCTTTGATTCCAACTCCTGCATTTCTTGAGCGCTCAGCGTTCCGCTGAAATCATTGCAAAGGCGTGCCGGCTTGGGGGCATCCGGAATTTGGGCTCCAACCGAGCCGGCCCCAACCAGGCAGAGCCATAGGGCTGCCATCAAAGCGTACCCCCGCGGGACCAGAGGACGACCCGACCGCAACGTGAACGGATTCAGTCGATTAGCCCAGGCTGATTTCATTGGTGAGTTCGTTACGATCGTTCTCTTGGGCGGGGAAATGCAATTTGAGTTTGGCTCCTACATCGGCAATGACATTCTCAAGGCCCGGCAGGTATTCGCCTCGGCCAAAGAATTCCAGTAAATTCTCCAATTCAAGCGACCAAAATTGATCCGTGACCAGGTGGTGGATGCCTTCATCGCCCAGGATGCTGACTTTGCGGTCTTGGGTGGCGACGTAAATCAAAACCCCGTTTCGGAGTTCGGTGCGGTCCATGCCCAATTGATGAAAAAGGGTCCGGGCCCGGTCGAGGGCATTGCCTCGGCAATGTTTCTCGAGGTGAACCCGGATTTCACCGGAGCTCTGGAGTTCGGCCTGTTGAATGCATGCGCTTAGGCGGTCCAGATCGGCCTGCGTGAACAGGTCAGGGGCCATTAGAATTGAACCTGTGGGGCTTTTTCGGAACCGCTTTCGGATTTGAAATAGGCGCGGGTTTCAAAGCCGAACATGCCGGCTGTCAGGTTGTTGGGAAAGCGGCGGAGTGTTCCGTTGTAGGTCTTGACCAACTCATTGAAGCGACGCCTTTCGACATTGATGCGGTTTTCGGTGCCTTCCAATTGGGACTGGAGTTCCAAGAAGTTCTGGTTGGCCTTGAGGTCCGGGTATTTTTCCATGACCACCAAAAGCCGGGAGAGGGCTCCTTTGAGGGCGTTTTGGTTTTGCTCAAATTGGGCCAGGGTTTTTTCGTCCAGTTTGGAGGGGTCAATCTGCATGGAGGTCGCTTTGGTGCGGGCCTCGGTCACGGCCATCAAGGTTGATTTTTCGAAGTCAGCGTAGCCCTTTACCGTATTAACCAGGTTCGGAATCAGGTCCGACCGGCGTTGGTAGGCGGCTTCGACATTGGCCCATTGGCCGGAGACTTCTTCGTCGAGGGTCACCATGGTGTTGTAACCGCAGCTGCTGAGGGTTAGTCCGCCAAGCGTGATCATAATCAATAAGAATAGTTTCTTCATGGATTGAGAGGATTAATTAATAGAGGAGAGACTTCTATACAACGAACAAATATCGTGCCAATGTATAATGATATTGCGATTACGATGGCATGCTTCTGGGGGTTCGTCTTGCCTTTTGGATTCGCGTTGTTTCTTTGTGGGCATGTTGGAAACCGATGTTTGCATAATTGGTGCGGGTCCGGTGGGGCTCTTTGCGGTTTTTGAATTGGGGTTGTTGCGATTGAAGGCCTATGTGATGGATACCCTACCCGTTGTAG
>CAIOCC010000063.1 GCA_903856555.1 uncultured Bacteroidota bacterium | reverse complement strand
TGTGACGGCCACCGGTCGCCTCAGTAGCCAAAACCCCAATCTCCAAAACATCCCCATCCGAACCCCCAAAGGCCGTGAAATTCGCAAAGCCTTTGTGGCCAGGGAAGAGGAAGGTTGGGTTTTGTTATCGGCGGATTATTCTCAAATCGAATTGCGCCTCATGGCCCATATGAGCCGCGATCCCCAAATGCTGGAGGATTTTGGGTCGGGTTTGGATATTCATGCCGCGACCGCGGCCCGGGTGTACCGCATCCCTCCTGATCGGGTGACCCCCGATATGCGTCGCAAAGCCAAAATGGTCAATTTTGGGATCATCTACGGGATCTCCGCCTTTGGGTTGAGCCAGCGCCTGGGGGTGGGTCGGGGCGAAGCAGCGGATTTGATCAAACAGTACTTTGGGATTTACCCCGGGGTCCAGGCCTATATGCAGGAATGTGTTGCGGAGGCCCGTTCCAAAGGCTATGCCGAAACCCTGATGGGTCGGCGTCGTTACCTGCGGGATTTGCAATCCAACAACGCGGCCGTACGGGCCTTTGCGGAACGCAACGCGATCAATGCGCCGATTCAAGGATCGGCCGCCGATCTCATCAAGGTGGCGATGATCCGATTGGACCAAGGTCTTCGCGACCAAGGCCTTCTATCCAAATTGTTGCTACAGGTTCACGACGAATTGGTGCTGGACCAGGCCCCCGGCGAAGAAGCCGTCCTCGATGATTTGGTCCGCCGCGTAATGACCGGCGCCGCCGAACTCCTCGTCCCCTTGGTCGTGGACCTGGGCCGCGGTCCTGATTGGCTCAGCGCGCATTAAATTGATTTCTAGAATTGGGCTTAGCTCTTCAATCGCGGACCTCTGTACATCAGAACTAACATCACCAACAAAGCCCCCAAGGCTGCTCCTATCGCCCAATACCAATCAGGATCAAAACCAGTACGCTCCAGTGGGAAACGTGGATAATCAATAATTTGAATGAGAGGCGTTTCCTTGCGGAGTGAAATCTCAGCCAACTCAATATTCTTGGTTAACTCTCCAAATAAGGTCATTGAAATCTGCAAGTCAATGAGCTTACGATTTTGGTCCACCCTCAAGACTTGACGAGTGGCATTTACATCGCCATCGTTCAGAAGCGACGATTGATACATGTTCCTATTTAATTCTTTCTTGACAGAGTCAAGTTCTTCTTGCAGAACATCCAAATTTTTGCGCGCTTTGAATGTCAGGTTATCTGTGTAAAAAGCTGAAACCGTTTGTATCAATTTACCTGCCATTACCATCGCCATGGTGTCGTTGCGATCTTGGCAACTTACTTCTATAAAGGTCATTTTTTTGTCAGGCCTTGAAACCGACATAACTTCTTTTAAAATATACCGATAGGCTAACCAAAGGGCGCTGTCTTGCAAGGAGCTATATCCGATTAAAATCCCTGAATCTCCTTTCGCAAATCGAAATTCCTTGAATTCTGATAACTTGTCTGCCTTGGAGCGTTTAAAAAAATACTCACCCAACCAAGCCGTATCCCCCGAAGGCAAAATGGTCGGCGTTATTAGCGCCTTTTCAATTAAATTCCGAGTAGAAAACAACTTAACCAAACTCTCACCTTGAAAAACATTGGCCGGATTATTTCCACTTACATCCATTCCAAATTGGGCCAATAAATTCTCCCATGCGGAAGAGGTTTTCTCCTCTGCAGAAATCGTATAGATTGCGGCGTATTCACGATCAGGCCAACCCAAAGAAACAAGCCAACCCAGCCCCGATCCGCATCCAACACCAATTAAAATCCATAACAAATTGCGCTTCAAATAAACAACGGCGTAACCAAACCATAGGACCAAGGAGTCCATCCGCATCTCGTCGGATTTTTCTGTAAGTTTTGAATTTTCTATGTTGGTCATTCTTTCAGGCATTTAGGTTTGTCGCACCGATGGTCGAAGATACCAAAGGGCATCAAACCAAAATCGGTAAGCCAAGTGGGTTAAAACATTTCTCAAAAATACCCATAAATAATTGAAATCGAAACGAAAAAGCGCCTCCATGGACAGGGCGCCCAAATTCAAAAGAAATCGACGGCTTCGACCAGGTGGGTATATGCGCTTACGGTAAATATTTGAGCCAATTTTCAACTCTAAAAATGGACGAGAGGCATCATGAAACAGTTCAGGACAACCATCTATCTGAAACAAACTCCAACCCGAAAGATTAGCCTTGTAACATAATTGATAATCGACACATTCCAAAAAATACGGCTGATAACGATTCATCAATTTCAATACCGGTCCGACGGGAAAAATCATTCCATTGGTAAACATAGTTCGGACCTTGATCGGATTTGTCGGATGTGGACCGCCCCGAATACCTATTAATTGGGGCGATTTAGACCCCAGACCCATTGAGTTCTTCTTCATCACTTCAACCACCCATCGGTAGGTTAACGCTGACCAATCGGCATCTTGATCGAAATACAAAGCGTTGACCCATTGACTTTCTGCTTGCAATTTAGTTAGTAGGCATTTAATTGCAGGGCCCAAACCAATATTGCTCCCCGAAGAATAAACAACCAAATTGGGGTAATCCATCCAACCACCAAAACCCTGGGGCGTGTTATCCCAAATCCGCAGAGGAACCCCTTGCCTCACCGCCTCGGACCAACTACTTAACATAGAAGTATTTGGGCAAAAAGCGACCATTATTATTCCAACCTCTGGTGAGTTCATCGATTCCAATCAAATGTATGAACAGGCTGCCAACGACCACTGCGTTTTGTTAAAGCCCAAAACATATAATTAAACAAATAATAAATTCCACAAATACGATTCAAGAGTCCCGGACCAAGGTGATCCAAAAGAATCGAAGCATGGGCCTTCATGGCTGCCATTTTGTCTGAAGAACGCGAATTGGAGCGCAGGCGAATACGAAGCAAGGGTTTAGACAAAAGGTGGGCTCGAACCTGCTTTTTGGCAAACATTTCTAACCAATACGAATAGTCTTCGTGGATATGAAATAAACCCAAGGACGAATGAAAATAATGCTTACCCAATTCATATTGATTATACATGGCCGAACTCATGGGCAATGCATTTGTAGACAATAGGGTTCTGTATTCCAAAACCTTGGGTAATACAGAACGTTGTAAATATTCCATTGAAGGCATTTCGGATGCAGGGCCTACGCGTTCTCGAGAGAAGGCAAATCTTGATCCCACAACATTGTATTTACCTTGTTGAGCTACTTGCAATTGAAGCTGGAGCTTATTTGGCCTCCAAACATCATCAGAGTCACAAAATGCAATCCATTCGCCCCTGGCAAATCGCATCGCCAAATTCCGAGAACGGGACAACCCACGATTGCGCTTGCTAACAAACCAACGAATTCGAGAATCAGGGAATCTCTGCATCCATTCAGGAGCCTTAGCTACTTCTGGTCCGCCATCCAAAATCAACAGCAATTCCCAATTCGAATAGTCCTGCTGTAGGATACCGACCATGGATTCCTCCAAAAAATCTTCGGTTTGGTATACCGGCATCACAATACTAACTAAAGTTTCCACTATTCAGGAACGGTTTCTTGGACAGGCTCGGCGGGCACCGAGGGACACAGCCTTTTGTAACAAAGACCAAAAATGATAAACGGAATTGGATCGCCTATCGTCCCAAGCATAAGCAAATTAAACCAAAATAAGACAGCAATGGACCTACCATGAGGGTCCTTGTAAATTCGAGCGTCTAGGAAATACCTACCAAAAGCCCACATGAACAAAAGAACCCCTACGATTCCGCTTTCTAACATCAATCCTGCTACAAAAGAAGTCGGGCGAACCCCGTAATAATCCCCACCTGATAATTCAAAAAAGAAACTCAACGCCGAAGCAGGGACTCCGAGTGCATCCATCGCGTCAACACTCGCATCGGGCCATCCGCCGACCCCGGATCCTAAAGGATTAAGCAAGCCGAATCGGTACGCAGACCAAATGCTGATGAAACGAAATCCACTTTGCTCTAGCAATATCGGAAGCGGGTCCTTGTATTCTTGATTGACTATAAAATCATAAGCAACTTCCACCGAACGAGGCAGGGTGTTCATCTCCCGGGCGATATAAAAGGTGGTTGCTATGGTAACAATGCCAATAATAAGCCCCTGCAACAATGTTTTTTTTCGAAGTAGGCTCATGAGATAAATCGAAACCATGATGGTTCCTGTAATGGAACGTATTACCAAAATGTCAAACAAAATCAAACCCGCAATTAAGGCCATCCCCTCGCGCGAACGATGTGATACGCGCTTGATCATCAGATAGTAGGCAAAGAAATAATGCATATCAATACTCGCATACGATGGCTCTGCAAAAAGCGAGGTTACTCCGCGTCCTCCACCCAATGGTATAGGCTCAAAACGATCTATAAACCACTTTATGGGCGTTGTTAAAAATGTCGGGAATAAATAAAAATTTTGAAGGAGGCCCACGCCCAATGTCAAGCCAAAAACCCATTGAAAAGCGGTATCTATGCGCTCCAATTCACGATCGTTGCAACGAAAGGTCCACCAATACAAGAGACAAGCATTCATTAAAGCCATCATGGCTCTGACCGGAACCCAAAAATTTTTGACGGGTGGTGCCCAAATTATCAGACCCAAAAGCAAATACGCCACCCAAATTATAAATCTTTTATTAAATACTAAATTTTTTCGAAAACCATACAAAAAAGCCCAAGGAAAAATCTCCGTACTGAACAAAAACTTGAGCGGCATCACATTGGGAAGAAAAATGAGTGGAGCCAATGATTTCTGCAATGGTTCTACCACCTTCGAAATGAACCATGGCGATCCCTTGACTTCCGTCGATGAGTCCAGCCTATCCATGCAAGTTTCTACGAATGGCTGCGTAACGGGCCAACATACGATCTATTAACCGGGTGACGCGGTACAAAAATTTTTGATGATGCCCGACTGCGTAGGGCGTTAAAGCCTGTTCGTTCAAGAGAATTCGAGATAATTCATGCTCGCGACGAATGCTCAATGTTTTCCGCTGCAGTGCAGCGGGGCTAGGATTCCCCTGCCATCCACCTTGCCACCAAGACTTATTTAACCATTGATCTAGATAATCGACATAGGCTTGACTTGGCTTCGACCAATCTTCTCGGATAACCCTTTCCAAGGCGGTCCGCATTCGCTGAAGGGCGATTCGATCCGACATGACAAAGATCCACGACGCCCAATAGGTGGCCGGTTTCTCGGGGAATTCAAAAGACTCGCTACGGAGATCGCCCACAATTCTACCACTCGTCGACCGAAGCCATGGGTCATTCAGCAATCCACGAAGCAAGTAGGCCCACCCTGGCTTCCAATGATGACGAAACAAGGTGTCGTTTATCAAGACAAAGGGGCCTTGCCCCTGCATTTTGTCAAGAGCAAGTGCGTATCCGCTAAACTCATAAGCCGCATTATCGCCCGCGCTTTCGTGTTGGCTCATTCTGCCTACAAAATTGTTAAAAACAAATATTTGATCCTCCTCAAAACCGTTAAGACGCGACCATTCTCGGCATTGATTGGCCCCCAACCCAGCTTCATCATATATGACCCAGCCGATTTCAGCCATAAGGCAAACCATGATGTGCGATGAAAATCAAATGCATTTACACAAATTTCGTGAGAAAAACCTAAATTTGATTCATTATCTTATGAATACCCTATCATTCATCCCTTTTCGAGGTTGGACAAGGTCATGGATTTTCATGATGGGGCTTATGGTAACCCGAGTTCAGGGCCAAGCATCTGAACCGACCCAAAACGTCCCTGGGGATTCTTCGTTGTTGCGCCCTATGTTTTTTTTGTGGGATACGCTCGCAATTCAGAATTCAGAAATCCTGTGGGAAAGCGCTTTATGGCCGTCCTTGTTAAATAAAAACAGCTCGTTTCATTCGTCAATTAAGCCTTGGAATGCCCTTGATTTGCCCAAAACATTGCAAGGATACCGCGCCTTGGATTCAGGGCATGCCTATGGGCAATGGTCAATCCCGGGGAAAAAGAATCGATCAATGTGGGGATATGTCTCTAATCATAAAGACATTGGTTTGCGGCTGGATCCCCTCCTGAACCTGGGCATCGGGATTGAAACTGCATCGCCAGTCCTAACTCATCAGAACACCCGTGGAATACGATTGCTTGGATATATGGGTAAAAGCCTACGATTCCAGAGTTCGATTGGGCTACACAACCAGGTTTACCCGCTTTATCTCCACGAAATCATTCGACAAGACACCATCGTTCCCGGAATGGGTTTGGCGCGCACCATTGGTCAGGACTCCACCGGAAGAGTTTGGGATTTCTATTCGAGTCAAGCTATGTTATCGTGGCAAATCAACCCTCATCTTCAAGCCCAATGGGGTCACGGCAAAAATTTCATTGGCTACGGTTACCGTTCCATGCTTTTATCGGATTTTGCGCCGGCCTACACCCATCTACGATTGCAGGCTCATTGGGGGCCTGTATTGTACCAATATTACATTGCTCAAATGCATGACTATAACTCTCCCCGTGTTTTACCATTGGGGCAGCGAATTTGGGGCAGTGAGGGCTATCGCCAGAAATATTACAGTATGAGTTATTTGGACTGGAATTTGAGCGCCCGCTGGCAATTTGGCTTTTTTCAGGCCATTGTTTGGCCCGCCCAGGATACCCTCGGTCAGCGTAGCCCAGGCTGGAATTATCTTAATCCCCTTTTGTTTATGATTCCTATGCAGTTTGCATCCGGATCAGACGGCAATGCTTTGGTAGGAATCAACACGGCCTACCGATGGGGTCGCCAACAAGCCTACGCCCAATGGGTACTGGACGAATTCAGGGCGGGGGATTTGGTAAGAGGAATCCCCTCCTGGGCCAATAAATATGCCTTTCAAGCCGGCATACGTGGTTGGACCCGGGTTTCTGGTCAAGGTATTCGTTGGCAATTTGAAATCAACGGGGCTCGACCCTTTACCTACGCCCATTGGTCCGGAGCGACCAATTATGCACATCAGAATACGGCCTTGGCTCATCCATTGGGGGCCAATTTTGTAGAAGGATTGGGAGCTCTAACCTGGTTTCGAGGTCCTTGGGCAGTAACCATTCGTCACCTCATTGCTCAACAAGGCAGGTCTGACTCTACCAATCATAACACAGGAAACAATATTCATGTATCGTATTGGGCCGACACAAATCCAACCGGGCGATACGCTTTGCTGAATGGTGTACCACTGCGACTCCATCAAGGCGAACTAAGGATCTCCAAGGTCCTTGATCCGCTGACAGGATTACGACTTGAATTCACCGCATGGTGGCGTCAACGTGAATCCTCAAACACTTGGGGCCATGTCCGCTATGGACATAGGAGCATCGGAGCAGGTATCACCCTGCTGACAAGACTCGAAAATCTCTACCATGATTTTTAAACGAACTCATCTCCCATTCCTCCTTCGGCCCCCATGGTTCATGCTGCTTTGGGGGCCAACGCTTCTTGCTGCTACCCTGTCTGGTACAATTTCGTGTAAAAAACAAAAGGTTGAGCCACAGCCCAACCTTTGGATTCCTACCCCTATGCGGAGCATGTTTGATTTCAAGCCCGGATCCTATTGGATACTCACTTTACCAGGCACTAATTATGTCGATTCGGTGTACGTCACAAGCCGAAAAATGGATACATCGGTGGTTCTTCATCCTGGCTCTAGGGATACCCTTCATTTTTTGGAACGGCTAACCGTTCAATACCGAAGCACTTTTTACGGTTACTCGTACCGCATCGAAGTAGAAGGCGGGCCGTATTGCTTTGATAATCCAGAAAGCTTGCCCTGCTTTTCGGCCACCAAAGTCGTATTAAACAGCAACAACACCGTACGCAGCCGAACTCGTTTCTATTACTATCCTGAATACCAAGGCCGTTCATGGCCCATGCAATCCGGCACTTTGGGAGGAGCCAGCATTTACCTCGAGTCCACGGGGTCCTTCCGTACTTCTGATAGCACCGAGTTTTCTCAAGTGCGACGAATGATCGTCGAAGAGGACCCCTTTGAGCAAGGTAGGTTAACCGAGTTTTATGTTCACCCCAACCTAGGACTTGTCGGTTGGGCTGTCCCCGTCTTCAATCGTTATTGGGGGACGATTCGATCCAAAATTATCTTGTAGGATTCTCCTTACCTAAGTAGGCTAATCGCCGTTGCTATGGACATCATGGCGCTTGAAATAGCCATCCATTTACCTGTATCAAAACCATCGTCTTTGGGGTCTTTGGGTGCCTTCATTGGAACCACTACCAAATCGCCCGGAAAAATTCGAGGGTGCCGTGGTATGAATCCTAACATGCGTTTGGTGGAAGCCAATTTCCCATTCGTTCGACGCACATAAATCCGGTATTTATCCGCCACCTTGGTTGTGCCACCCGCACCCGCTAGGTAGGTATCCATTCTTGGCCCAGAAAAATTCATCATGACTTTGCTATTGACCGAGCCCTGAACCATCACCACTTCTGATTTCTCGGAAACCACAAGACGATCACCATCTTTGAGCAAGAAATCACCTCTTTTGCCGCCTGACATGATTCGATCCCAATCCAACGCAATGGTATCGATTTGGGCTATTTTTTCGACAGCTTCACTCCCTTGATCGAGTGGCTTTTCCTCCAAATCCGCTTTGATCAAACTATGTTGTCTAATTAGGACGAGGGACCTCTTATCTGCAAAAGGATTCAGACCCCCGGATCTTTCAATCAAGTCTTTAATTCTTTCGACTTTGAACCGTACGGGATACACTCCAGGAAACAAAAAGGGCCCTTCGACACGAATCATACCCAACGGGACAAAATTTGGGTTTGGATAAACCATGACTACATCCCCTTGTTCTAACAAAACCTCCGCGGCCCTTAAAAGAAGTTGAGAATCGGATTCTGCTCGTATCACTTTGGCAATCTCCCAGCGATCGTTTAGAGAATCCAGTTCAATGCGTCTCGCAATTTTGATCCACTGATCCAGCGCTATCCCTGGTTTGAATCCGCCGGCCATAAACACAGCATCTTGAGCCGTCATGCCGGGTCCCCATGGAATGGTGATTTCCCTGTTAACCTCCCCCATGACGCGCACTGGTTGTTGTCGAAAAAATTCCTGCAACGATCCAACAATGATTGAATCACCATCAAACAACAATGGATCATTGAGTCCTCCGAGAACCGAATCCAATTGAAGGTGTTCATGTCTCCTAAAACCGTCAGGGGTTTTGTGTACGATAACGGCCCTATTCTTGAAAGCAGTTGGTTCCAAGTTTTCGGCCTGCAACAACAAATGGCTCATGCGCATGCCCGGTTGTAAGCTGTATTCACCGGGCCTTTGGACCGCACCCGAAATTTGGATCAAACCATTGGTCTTCTCAGTAACAGATTGAATAGTAATTACATCGCCGTCTTTTGGTTCAAACGACATCAAGCTATCCCCCTCGTAGGTCAGATAGCTGAGTTCATTGTCAATCACCCTTTGAACCCAAACTCGCTTTGAATAAGCAAAAGCTGTGAATCCTCCGGCATAGGCTAATAAGTCCCTAAATTTCTCTCCGGACTTGCTCTCAAAAAGGGCGGGCCTTCGGACCTCCCCTCGCAACATGATTCGATTTTGGTAGGGTGGAAAGTAGATCACATCGTTATCCTGAAGGTTGATATTCCCTTCAAAATCCCCACCGCTTAACAGCTTGTACAAGTCAACCTTGGTCAGTATTTGGCCATTTCTCCAAATTTCGACATTACGGTACGTAGACCGACTGGAAGGCCCGCCGGCAACGTGCATCACATGAAACAATTTGGCCACCGAGGGGACCATAAAATTCCCCGGCTGGCTAGCTCCCACCACCGTTACCTGAATTTGCCGAAAGTCGGCCAATCCCACATGAAGTTTGGTTTGACCAGACCCCAATTTACTGTAGCCATTGGCCTGCAAGATTTGCTTGAGCTTCTCGAGTACTTGGTCAAGCGTCAAACCGGCCACCGTCACCAAACCGGCATAAGGCATGGCTATTTTGCCGTTGGCCTGGACCTTGAGTTCGTAATTAGCTTCCTGAAAGCCGTAAACCAAAACGCTCAGAACATCCCCAGGTCCAACCCGGTAATCCACAGGAGGAACCATCTGGCCTTCCAGATTAAACCTGAGTCGGGCCCCTGCAAACAGTTCAGAACCGAACAAAACTGAATCGGGGATTTTTTTGTCCCGTATCATCGAGGGGTCGTGGAGTTTTTTGTTTCGGGCAGAATCTGCGGAAAGTGCCTGCAGAGAATCCCTCAGCCTAAAGTATTGATCCATCATCTCAAAATTCCCGGCAACCGACCCCGTTGAGGTATTGCTTAGTCCTCCTGCCCTCTTGCGCAGCTTATCGATTTCAGTTCGAGACAAACCTTTCTGCAATAAATAGTTGGATGCATCCGTTTCGCTCATTCCCTTGGCCTGAACGTAACGCTGAAAGGAAATCACTTGATCCTGACTTAACTGATCAATTCGTAGATTGGTCAGGCTTTTGCGATAAAAAAAATCCTGGGCCTGGAGGTCTTGCAAAAAGGCGATACCAAGTGTTGCGAACACCAAAAAGAAACGCATGAAAACAGAGCGTTTGTACGCTTGGAAAAAGTTCGTCATGGTTATTGGAGTATTTTGAGGGTTCGGATCAGAATGAGAGCATCCAGCCGCAGGGATGCATTCTTCAAATAGTAGATATCATGAGGTAGCTTGGCCTCGTTGTCTTCGGCAGTTGCGTTGGGATTCTGTAATTGGGCCCATCCGGTAATGCCCGGCAGCGCCAACTGTCTATCCACATAGCAGGGGATGTCTTGGGCGCATTTATGATAATGGAAAGGAACTTCAGGTCTTGGGCCAATCCAACTCATCTCCCCTTTGAGGACATTCCAAATTTGAGGAAACTCGTCAATTCGCCAGCGGCGCAGAAAGGAGCCTTTTGGTAACAAATCTTGGTCGGTATGGGTGAATTGGTGCGCCGTTGGGTGATTGGTACGAATGGTCCGGAGTTTGTAGATCAAGAAAACTTGCCCGCGCCTTCCAATACGCTCCTGGACAAAAAGAAATGAATTTTGTCGAATTCCAAGGGTGCCCAACCAAACCAAACCAAGCACGGCATGTACGGGGACCCATAATACCATACATAACAAAATATCTAAACCCCTGCGGTAGCCACTATTCAGGTATGCTAAACTGTCGTAATGTTTGGAGGGCTCGACTGAGGACATGGTGTGCGAATTTAAGGGAAAATGAGCGGCTGAGGTAGTGGTGCCGGTCAAAAGCGGTAAACGGTTTGGACCTCCAGATTCAGGGACCATGCATTTATGCCCGGGAAGCGAAACGGCCCCTGCAAGGCCAAGGGTTCGTAATTCCATTGAAAATTGTAAGTACGCAATAAATGGAGGCGATAACCCACATTCAAACGACTATACGCTGTTTGATGGCTTAGGATAAGCCCCCAATCCACAAAATGTTTGGATAAGTCCTTGAAGAAGGGATTGGGTGCATTGGCGCCCAACAAGCTTAGGTAATCAATCGTTGAGTAGAACAAATCTTCGTTGTAAACAACCCGTTCGTAATGCAGGCCCCAGGTATCGCGGCCGTTGCCGTAAGTCAGACCCAGCGTGGTCATGTTGCTCCCGGGCCCGATGCCTGCCCCCATCACCTGTCCCCGGTGAGTCCATCCTACTTTGTTCCCATGAGTGTAGAAACTGTAAGTCGTCTTGCTGGGTTGGATGTAATTATCCATGGGGGCCTGCAGTCGGGTGGTCTCCCCCATGAATTGAATCCAACGGTCCTTGCCAGGCAATGGGTATAGTTTGCGAAGGCCTCCCATCCACACCGTGGTCGCCAAGGGCCTGGTCATCAGGTCCTCCAAATCCCACCAATGGTCTTCCCTGGCCAGTTCCACATAAACCTCGGCATGGGCAGGGCGTAAGAGGTAGCGCAGGTTAATCCCGATGATTTGGTTTCGATTAAATGTCCGTTCCGAAGCCGTGGTTGCCGAACCCAATTCGTCAACGTAAAGGGCTTTGAGATAGGAAATCGGGCTTGTTGGGTACCCTTTGACCTGCACCACTCGGTTTACCCCCAGGAACAAACCCGGGAGCAAGGAGGGTTGCCACACGATTTGCATGGCATTGATATAGCTATGGGTTCCATTGCGCCGAAGGGTATCGGGCTTGAGATCGGGGGCGCGCGGTGGCCAGGTCCCTGCCGGATAACGGAGGCTGTAGCCCGCATAGCCGGAGTATTGGAGGTTGCCAAACATCATGGCACCTTCGAAGGTGCCGTATCGACTGCGCAGCGGGCGGTTGGTATGGATGATCCCGTGGGATAAGCCCGGTGCATTGTTGGACATGATCAAGGCGTTCTGCAGACCGGGCCCCCACCAACGGTTCTCGGAAGACCAACCCGCCGAAATAGGTCCCAGCCGAAGCTTCACAAAGGATTGCCCCGGAAAGGAGGCGCTGTAAGGTTCATTGCCCATGCGCTCGGGCATATCAATTCCCCGTTGGCGGAATGGTGGATTGATAAAGGTTTTGTTCTGAGCGTACACGATTTCCGGCTGGTACTGCATTTCGAGCGGACCCGCCTTGGCATAAATACCAGCACTCAACATCGTCTGAATACCTCGCGATGGGACCATGGGTCCGTCGTTCCAACCATAGGGATGATGCCCGTTGCGACGGGTTTGGGTTTGGAGAGGAAGCAGCCGAAGGGCCAACGGAATATTCCAACGACCCCAACGAAGCGTGTCCCAACGGTTGAGTTCCGGTAGTGGCTGCAAACGATGGGCTGGAGCCCATAGAGAATCGTATCCCCAACCCTGGTGAAGGCCCATGGCCGAGCTGGGATCCACCGGCCGAAGCATAAAAGAAATATTGCTATCCAAGCGTCCCAAGAGTTGACCCCTGCGCAACCCATCCTCCCAGTAAACGGTACCGACCGGCATGCTCTGGGCCTTCGCCGGGCGGGTATAGCAACATAACACCGTCAATA
>CAIOCC010000062.1 GCA_903856555.1 uncultured Bacteroidota bacterium | reverse complement strand
GGCGACCCATCGGAACCATATCCCCGGTACCAACCCCCCACCAAGGGTGCTGCATCCACAAATCCAAGTAGGTTTTCCAATAGGTAAAACGCATTCCCATGGATGAAAATTCCGGTTCACTGTGGGGGTAACCTTGTTGGCTTTCTTGGATTTCATGGATGGCTTCCAAGAACGGTTGTCGGACCGATTCCAAGGTATTCCAGGCCAAGAGGCTCAACAAGGCCAGGAGGCTCAATGCCAAAACCCGCTGTCTAACAACGGTATAGGCTTTCCAAGCCATCCAGACTAAACCACCCAAAAGACCTACCTGACCCATCCGCCCTTTGAGCAAGACGAGCCCCGCCAAGAGCAGGATCCAAGCAAGACCTCGGACCCACCAACCCAGGGCCCCTCGTTCCCCGGCCCGGTAGCGATTCATGGAATCGTTGAGAAGGCCCAACAAGGCAAAGGCAATAAATAGGGAGGCCCGAGGGCGTTGCACCAAAGGCGAAGGAATTTCCGGGGTTCCCAACATCCACGGTTGCCCGGTCGCAACAATTCCTACAATCATCCCCGCTACCAAGAGATTGGCGACTCCAAATCCCAGCAAGGCCTGCCGCATGACCTTGGCGGAAGGGGTTAGGGTGCCCAGCATCAGAGGCAAGGTCAAAAAGTAATGTTTTTGATTGAGTTCCCAAAGGGTTTCCGCTCCGTTCTCCGAATACAGCCCCCCAATCAGGAACATCAAATAAAGGGCAGGGAATCCCCATAACACAGGATATGTTTTCCAGGACTTCCAAAACTGGGCGGCTTGGCCAGTTCTGCCCAACGAAGCCAGCCAGCAACAAGCCATCAGGGCTTCGGCCAGGGAACCCACGGCTTTGGACAAGGGGATGGAGGCCACAAAAAGAATCCAGGCCAGGTCAAAAAGGCGCCGCTCGGGCAGTGGAGCCCCGGAGTCCAAGGGGTTTGGAACGGCGTGGGTGGCGGCGGTCAGGCTCAATGAAAAGGGTTCTTTTGACGCTCCCAAATTAGCGATGGTAGGGCCAGGGCCGTATTTTTGCGGAAACAAACCCTTTCCCTGACATGTTGAACACCATCGAAGAGGCTATAGAAGCGATTGCCCGTGGGGGCGTTATTGTGGTGGTGGACGATGAAGACCGGGAGAACGAGGGGGATTTTGTCGCCGCGGCTTCGTTGGTGACCCCCGAGATGATCAACTTTATGGCCACCTACGGTCGCGGTTTGATTTGCACCCCCTTGCCCGAAGAGCGTTGCTTGGATTTGGATTTGACCCCCATGGTCACACACAATACCACCTCCCACCAGACCCCCTTCACGGTATCGGTCGATTACCTGGGCGATGGTTGTTCCACAGGCATCTCGGCCCCGGACCGGGCCCGGACCATTCAGGCCTTGATGGACCCGACATCGGTACCGGCGGATTTTGGAAGACCTGGCCATATTTTTCCTCTCATGGCCCGCAAAGAAGGCGTTCTGCGTCGGGCGGGTCATACCGAGGCCTCCGTTGATTTTTCCAAATTGGCCGGTCTGCCCCCCGGAGGTGTGATCTGCGAGATCATGAACGAAGACGGGACCATGGCCCGGCTACCCGATTTGCGTCGCATCGCCGACCAGCATGGGTTGCCCTTGGTGAGCATACAGGATTTGATTGCCTATCGTCTGCGCACCGAGAACCTCGTGACCCGCCTTGTGGAGGTTGACTTGCCGACTGTTCACGGTGATTTTCGCTTGGTGGCATTTGGTCAAGACGGGGTGGCCCAAGAACACCTGGCCTTGGTCAAAGGGGAATGGAATCCGGACGAAGTCATCGCTGTCAGGGTTCATTCATCGTGCATGACCGGGGATATTTTTGGGTCCTGTCGTTGCGATTGCGGGCCTCAACTGCACGAAGCCATGCGCATGATTCAGGAAAGAGGGCGTGGGGTGATTTTGTACATGAACCAGGAAGGCCGCGGCATCGGCTTAATCAACAAGCTCAAGGCCTATCGCCTTCAAGAAGAAGGCATGGACACGGTGGAGGCCAACCTGGCTTTGGGCTTTTCGATGGACGAAAGAGACTACGGGATCGGTGCCCAAATTCTACGACAATTGGGGGTCCACCGCATGGATTTAATGACCAACAACCCCACCAAGCGTGCCGGCTTAATTGGCTATGGTTTGGAAGTGGTTTCGTACATACCCATTTCCCTACCTCCCAATCCCCACAACCTCCGGTATTTGGAAACCAAACGGGACAAAATGGGGCATAGCTTGGAACTCCCCACGAAGCCATGAAAACGGGCTTCACCAAAAAGATTCTGCCCAACGGCTTGACGGTCTTGGTGCACCCGGATCCGGACACCCGAATGGGCTCCTTGAACATCATGGTCAAGGTGGGTTCCAGGGACGAAGACCCGGAACATACAGGTTTTGCCCATCTCTTTGAGCACTTGATGTTTTCGGGCTCCCAACACATTCCATCGTACGACCAAGTGGCGCAATCCATTGGGGCCGAGAACAATGCGTTTACGTCCAATGATTTGACAGATTATTACCTCACTTTTCCGGCCCATCAGTTGGAGGTGGCGTTATGGTTGGAAAGGGATCGCATGAGCCATCCGGTCATCGACCAAAACGCGTTGGACACCCAAAAGAGCGTGGTGATCGAAGAATTCAAACAGCGCTACCTCAACCAACCCTACGGGGATGCTTGGTTAGAATTGCGGAACCTGGCCTACTCGGTTCATCCCTACCGCTGGGCGACCATTGGCAAGGAACCGGCTCATATCGAAAAAGCCACCTTGGAAGTGGTATTGGATTTCAAAAATCGTTTTTACGCCCCCGATCGGATGATTTTGGCCGTGAGCGGGCCTTACGAAGCAGAGCGTGTTGTGGATGCCGTGCATCGCTGGTTTGGGGATTGGGCCCCATCGGGCTACCAGGCCGGACCTAGGCCCCAGGAGCCGGTGCAGAACGGGATTCGTCGTTTGGACAAACACGGATCCTATCCAGCCCCTGCGCTTTACATGGCCTTTCACATGCCCGGCAGGGGGGACGCGGCCTACCAAGCTTGCGACCTTATCACTGATGTGTTATCGCGGGGGCAATCGTCGCGTTTATTCCGGGATTTGGTGATGGACCGTGGTCTTTTTTCGGACCTGAATGCCTATGTGACGGGGGATATGGATCCGGGCTTGTTGGTCGTCAGCGGGCATTGCGCCCCGGGTGTGGAGGTGGACCGAGCCGAAAACGCCGTATGGGAATCCCTGGAACGGCTACGTCACGAAGAAATCACCGAATTCGAGCGCGATAAAAGCCTGCACCAAATCGAGTCTTCCTTGGTTTTTGCCCGCTTGCAGGGCCTCAATATGGCGATGAATCTGTGTTATTTTGAGTACCTCAGCCGTGCCGAAGATTACGATCTCGAATTGGATCGTTACCGGGCCGTAACCCCGGCCATGATCCGCGAGCAGGCCTTCACCATCCTTCAGCCCTCCAACGCCTCGGTTCTGAGGTATATTCCTTCTGATCATGAATCCTGACCTTCATCGCCGACCCTCGGTCCCTGATCAGCCTGAACTGACCTGGTCTTGGCCTGTCACGGCGGGGAACGAACATGTCTCCGCCTCCGTTTTGAACCTGGGCCGGGAACCATTGTTACGAATTGAACTTCAATGGAAAACAGGGACCTGGGAAGAACCGGTTTTTTTATCCGGTCGTTTGATGACCCGCCTCTTGAGCGAGGGTACCACCCGTCATTCGGCTTCTGAATGGACCGGTGCCATGGATTTTTGGGGTGCCCAAGCGCATTTTTCAATCGAGCAAGAGCGTTGCACGGCAACCCTTTATGTTTTGGAGGCTTATGTCGATCATGCTTGGCCCTTGTTCCTGGAAGCTTTGCTGGAACCGGCCTTTGATCCCGAAGCGTTGAATCGTGTGATCCAATCCAAAATTCAGCATTGGAATATTGAATCCCGAAAGGTCACAGTGGCCGCTTCCCGTCGCAGCCGTTCGTTGGTATACCCTTACGGGCATCCCGAGCAGCGGCTGTCTTTTCCGGCCGATTACGAAGCGGTCACCGTCGATGATCTTCGGGCTGCCCATCGGTTATTGATCCGTCAAAAGGCTCCGGCCTTGGGTCTCTGCGGTCCCTCTGCGGATCGTTTCCTGCAG
>CAIOCC010000061.1 GCA_903856555.1 uncultured Bacteroidota bacterium | reverse complement strand
TGGACCTGTTCGGTGGCCAATTCGTTCAATACACCGGAGGCATGCAGTCCTTCGATCCAGCGCAGGGTGGAGGCCGGAGCTGATCCGGTACCGCAGTAACCATCCCCTACCGCGGACTGAGCGCGGGCGGCCTGGCCGCCAAAGACGAAGGAAACGCAGGCCAAGAACAAGGCGCGTAACAGCAGGCCTTGAAGTGGTAGGCCCAAGGTGGCCAGGAGGATGTTTCGAGAGAGGTTTTTCATGGTTTCTGGAAAGGTTAGCCCAATAAAGCAAAAATACGGGTAAAATTGCGCCAAGGCCTTGTTTCTAATTAAAAAAACAGGGTTTTGCTTTAATTTTGACCCCGTTCAATCAACCCCCCAAACCATGAAAATTACCGTTGTCGGAGCCGGAAATGTAGGTGCCACCTGTGCCGATGCCATTGCCCACCGCGAGTTGGCCAACGAAGTCGTCCTGTTGGATATCCGAGAGAATTTTGCCGAAGGCAAGGCCTTGGACATTTGGCAGACCGCCCCCATCCACCTCTACGATACCCGGACCATTGGTTCAACCAACGATTATTCCAAAACAGCCGGCAGCCAGGTAGTGGTCATCACCTCGGGTCTCCCCCGCAAGCCGGGCATGAGCCGCGATGATTTGATTTCAACCAACGCGGGCATTGTCCGTTCGGTGACGGAACAAATCATGCATTATTCCCCGGAGGCCATCCTCGTGGTGGTATCCAATCCCTTGGATGTGATGACCTACTGCGCCTACTTGGCCGCTGGCATTGATTCATCGCGGGTTTTTGGCATGGCCGGTATTTTGGACACCGCCCGCTACCGGGCTTTCTTGGCCGAAGCCCTGGATTGCTCCCCCAAAGACATTCAGGCCGTTCTGATGGGAGGCCATGGCGACACCATGGTACCCCTGCCACGTTACACCACGGTCGGTGGCATCCCGGTTACCGAACTGATCGAGCCTGCCCGATTGGAGGCCATTATTGACCGCACCAAAAAAGGCGGCGGAGAAATCGTCAATCTTTTGGGAACCTCCGCTTGGTATGCCCCCGGTGCTGCCGCTGCCCAAATGGTCGAAGCCATTGTGCGGGATCAAAAGCGGATTTTCCCAGTCTGTGCCTGGCTAACCGGCCAATACGGTTTGAATAACTTGTACATGGGGGCTCCGGTCAAATTGGGTCGTCATGGCATTGAATCCATCATCGAATTGCATTTGAACGAGGCCGAAATGGCCTTGGTCAACGATTCGGCCAAAGCAGTGCGCGAGGTCATGGATGTCTTGGACGGCATGAAAGCCTCCTAAGGAACCCATCTCTTCAACCCCGGCCTCGTGGAAGCTCTCAGCCAGGTCCTTTTGGACCAGTTGGACCTCCGTGGGGAATGGCCCTTAACCCGACCTGTTTTGCTTAGCATTAGCGGGGGGCGCGATTCGGTGGCTTTGTTGCATGCCTTTCTTGGCGCCGGCATTCGCCCCGCCTTGTACCATTGTTGCTATCAATTACGCGGTGAAGATTCTCGGTCCGATGCTCGCTTGGTGGAGGATTTGGCGGAAACGCACGGTTTGGAAGCGGTGGTCGATTACCTTCCGGTTTCGTGGTCTCAAAACCTAAAATCCAAAGGAGAAAACCTACAACAAGCGGCCCGACTACATCGTTACCGTCGCCTGGAAGAATTGCGGGTTAATCGCTTTATGAATGCCTTGGTGGTGACGGCTCATCATGCTGAAGACCAAGCAGAAACTGTTTTGATGGCCTTGCTGAAAGGAAGGGGTTCCGCTCGATTGGCGGGCTTGGTCGATACGCCCGATTTGTGGAGGCCTTGGTTGCAAGTCCGAGGGGCCCAAATCCAAGCCTACATCGAAAGCAACCAACTTTCGTATCGCGAGGATCAAAGCAATGCATCGGATACCTACGATCGGAATTTTGTACGGATGCATTTGGCTCCGTTGATTAGCCAACGATTTCCGTCATGGGTTGAGGCCCTAGGACGGGAAGCCAAGGACATGGGTCGACTGGAAGAAGGACTGCGCGCATGGGAGACTCAACCAAACGAGTTGGGAATTTTAAGGGTTTTGGATTCTCCCTACGGGTCTTTTTTGTCCATGGACGAGGGTGGTCGAGCGCATCCAATGCATACGCTGTTAGCGGACCGGGCTTGGTATTCGTTGGGCGCCAACCGATCCCAGGCGGAAGCCTTGCGTGGTGCATGGGATTTGTTACCCGGCAAAAAATTAGCCTGTGGTCATGGCATGGTTTATCGCTGCCGCAAGGCTTTGAGTTTTTTTGAGAGAACGCCCCTTGCATGGGATCCTGTGCCTGTGCTAGGCGGCCCGGATGCCCAGCTTGAATTGCTCCGGGGTTGGCATCGATTGCAGTGGACCGTCGAGAATCCCTCCATCTTCGATCCGACCAAGTGGAGCTGGAGACCCGTCCGCTCCGGGGATTCGGGCCCGCGTTCCGAGACTCTCTTGGAGGCCCTGGCCCGCATGGGGGTGCCGCAGCCCCTTCGTGTGGATTGGCCGGTTTTGTGTTACAAGGATGAACCGGTTTGGTCCCCTTGGGTTGCTGATCTTGATTTGGAGGGTGCTCTTCGCGTTACCTGGACCTGGACAGGCCCCCAGGGTCTAATTTCGTCCCATGACCCAAGATCTGGAAACGGATAAGGCCTCCCTCCCGGACGAGGACCAGGACGACCTCTACGAGCATTACCGATTGGTGGTGGATCGGGGCCAGACCCCTTTGCGTATCGATCGTTTTTTGGACTTGCGCACCGCCCATATCTCACGCAACCGCATTCAAAACGCTATCAAGGCCGGTTCGCTGCTGGTGAATGGTTTGGCCGTCAAGGCCAGCTACAAGGTCAAGCCCTTGGACATGGTTCAGTTGGTCTTGGCGCATCCACCCCGGGTCAAAGGGTTGATTGCCGAGAACATTCCCCTGGACATTGTTTACGAAGACGAAGCCCTGCTGGTGGTTCACAAGCCTGCAGGTATGGTCGTGCATCCAGGGCACGGTCATCATCAGGGCACGCTGGTCAATGCCTTGGCCTACCGCTTGAACGACCTGCCGGTCGATAACCATCCGCTCAGCGATGGGAGTTTAAGGCCGGGTCTGGTTCATCGCATCGACAAGGATACCTCGGGTCTTTTGGTGGTAGCCAAAAAAGAAAGCGCCATGACCCATTTGGCCCGACAATTTTTTGATCACAGCATTCAGCGTACCTATCAAGCCTTGGTTTGGGGCTGTCCCGAGGCCAGCGGGACCTTTCGGGCCTCCATCGATCGGGATCCGGCCAATCGTCAGCGGATGATAGGTTACGCCGACCACCGAAGCGGCAAGGCGGCGGTGACCCATTACCGTCGGATCGAAAATTGGGGCCCTGTAAGCCTCATGGAATTTAACTTGGAAACGGGCCGAACCCATCAAATCCGGGTGCACACTTCTATGCATGGTTTCCCGATTTTTAACGATGCAACCTACGGGGGGGACGGCATCGTCCGCGGGCCTCAACGGGGTTCGTACCGTAGTTTTGTAACCAAATGTTTGCAGGAAATGCCTCGCATGGCCTTGCATGCCAAGACGTTGGGTTTTGTGCACCCGGAAACGGGCGCCAACATGTTTTTTGATTCGGACTTGCCTTCGGATTTTGAACAGACTCTCCGGGCATGGAAGGAATGGGCCGCTACGGAAGGCTAAAGCGGGCCGACTTTATACAAATAAATTTATGTTATGGCAAATTTGATTTATTTACTTCGGCACGGGCAAACCGATTTTAACCTGAACGACCTGGTTCAAGGAAGTGGTCACGATACATCGCTGAACGAGACCGGTCGGCAACAGGCTGCTTTGTTTTACGATGCCTATGCCAACGAGGGATTTGACTCGTTTTATTGTTCGTTGCTGCAACGAAGCCGTCAAACCCTCCATCCATTTTTGGAGGATCCCCAATACCAGCAAACCCCCCTTTTGGCCAGGGAGGGATTGAATGAATTCCATTGGGGGGATTTTGAGGGACGACGCTTCGACGAGTTTGATGGGGTCTACCGCCAATTGGTGCAGGACTGGCGGAGCGGGCAGGTGGATGCCGCACCGCCCGGTGGGGAATCGCCCAACCAAGTAGCAGGGCGTATGAAACCCGTTGTGGAAGAGTTCCACCAAAGTCCGCACGAGAAGATTTTGGTCTGCTTGCATGGCAGGGCCCTTCGGCTATTGTTATGTATGCTGACCGGCCAGCCATATTCGGCCATGGATGATTTTGATCATTCCAATCTCTGCCTCTATGTTCTCCAAAAAGACGGCGAGCATTACCGTGTTATGGAAGCCAACCGCACCGACCATCTCCTGGGCAACCGGACCGGGGAGGCCCGTCGTTAGGAGACAGGTTCCGGATGTTCCTCCAGAATCTTGAGAACCTGTAGGATGCAAGCTTGCATGACCTTTTTGGGCTCCGTACAAAAGCGCTGATGCAAGCGGTGGGCGAGAAGGGCGCTTACCGAAACCGCACGGTGGCCCATGAGGCGGCTCAAGCCGTAAAGCCCCGCTGTTTCCATTTCAAGATGGGTGATGCCTTGACGGCGCCCCCCAAAATCAACGCGAAAGCCCGCCGCTTTGGCTAGCAAATCCGGATAGGCGCTCCATCCGTGGAGGTTGCGTCCTTGAGGTCCGTAAAAACCGGCACAGGTCCAGTTAATCCCGGAAGAGAGCCCGGCCTTTTCCATGGTGTGGAGCCATAGGGGGTCGGCCGAAAAGGCGCTTGGTAGAGCAGGTGGTCGGGGTCCGTACAGGGCTTCGGCGGCCGCCTGGGCCAGCTCTTCTTCTTCTGCGCTCAACGGGACCAGGTAATGGGCCAGCAAGCCATCGAATGCCAGGGCGGCCGAACTGAGCATGATTTGGCCTTCTTCGATATCTTCTTGAAGACAGCCGGCCGTTCCAATCCGAACCAGGCTCAACGGACGGGCCTTTTCCAAGGGACGACCGCTGTTCCAATCCAAGCGTCGGAGGGCATCCAATTCATGCATAACAATATCCACATTGTCGGTGCCAATGCCTGTGCTGCAGACGGTGAGCCTTTGCGAACCCATCCACCCGGTATGGGTCACAAACTCTCGGCGGGAACGCACCAATTCGACGCGGTCCCAATGCATGGTAACCTCCTGAACCCGGTCCGGATCACCGACCAGTAGAATACGGTCTGCGATATCGTCCGGGTGGAGGCCCAGGTGGTAGACCGAGCCATCCTCGTTACGGATGAGTTCGGTTGCCGAGGGAAAGTGGTTGGGGTTCATGACCTTGGGTGGAAGCGTTGGGGAGGGCGTTGGGAGGAGGTGTTGGCCGGATTTCAGGGTTGCGACGATGGTTCCTTTGATGGTAGGGCCAAGCGGGCCCTTTCGGTCAAAAGGTTCAGGTCTTGGGATCGCATGCATTCAAAATGACCTCGTGGGCATTGGGGATGCCCTAGTTTGCTGCAAGGCCTGCAGGGTGTAGCGGTTTCAAAATATTCAGGTCCCGCATAGGGCAGGTTTTTCAAGACCGCATACTGGGCTTGGCCACCGGTCGATGTGTTGCCCACCCATCGCAGAGCGCTGGGTGCGGGTTGTGCGAGCCAAGGATACATGCCGAATTCCGGTACGGTATTTCCCCAGACAACCAAGGTTTTGATGCCCAGCGCCGATGCAATGTGCATCAAGCCGGTATCCGGGGTCAGTAGGCAAGCGCATTGGGACAAGGCCCAGGCCGATTCCTGAAGTCCCCATTCCCCGCAGCGATGAGCCAGGTCCGATCGCCCGGCCTGAGCCTGCAGTCGTTCGGCTCGTTCCCGGTCTGTGGGCCCTCCCATGAGCAGAAGGGGACCTGGAAGGGTTCGGCACAGCGACAGGAGTTGATCCTCCGTCAAGCATTTGGTGGGATGCTGGGCGCCCAGAGCCAGGGCCAGGATCGGCCGACCGGATTCCCATCCCAGGCTTTCGTGCAGGGACGGTCCGGGGTGGGGGGTCAAGGGGAGTTCCAGCCCCAAACCATCGTCGCGAACACCCCAAGTCGCGAGCATTTTTTCGTATTTCTGGACCGTATGAACGGTCTGCAGGGGGCGCTTTTTGGTCTGGACCAACCACCATTTGCCCAGGTTGTTTTTGGCCAAGGCCAATCGGGGCAGGGGCGGGCCCTTGATGCGCAAACGCAGGTACCAGCGCAAGGTGCGCCAATTGTTATGGAGGTCAATCCAGGCATCAAAGGACTGTTCAGCCAGTTCTTGGAGCAAATCCTCCTCGTTCTTGTCCCATAGATGGATAGCATGGAGTCGGCTGTTGGCCTCTAGCAAAGGCTCCATCCCTTTTTTGGTAACAAAATGCAAACGGACCAAGGGGAATTCCTGCTGCAACCAACGTATAACCGGGGTGCAGAGCACCACATCACCGATGGAACTTAGCCGAAGCAGGCAAAGCGCGCCGCCCCGGGTTCGAAGGCGATGAACCAATTCGTTGGGGTCCGTCAATGCCTTAGGGCAACGGTTGAGGAACGAATTCCAAACGCGCTTGAATTCCGCGGTTTTGGATCCAGGGCCGCACGTGTTGGTAGGGACGGTACAAAGGCCCCCATTCGCTGCGACTTTGGTGTTCGGCGTAGGCCCCCGATAGTTGTCCGATGAATTCTTCGACCGGGTCTTTGACTTCGGGTAATTCCCGCAGGCGGTAGGAGGACAATTTGGCCATGCGGGCCGCACAGGCCAAGGCATCGTTGAGACCGCCCATACGATCCACCAAACCGAGGGCCATGGCTTGCCTGCCGGTATAAACCCGACCTTGGGCCAAGCTGTGGACCGAATCGGGGCTGAGTCCCCGACCCTTGGAGACCACGCCCACAAATTCTTGGTAGACCTGATCCACGCCTTCTTGGATGAGCACCCTTTCATCGGGCCGCATGCGGCGGGACAAACTCATGATGTCGGCGTAGGGGCCGGTGGTGACCCGATCCACCGTAATCCCCAATTTGTTTTTCATGAAATCACCGACATAGGGGACCAATCCAAAGACCCCAATCGAACCGGTAATGGTGTTGGGAGAGGCAAAAATGCTATCGGCCGCGGCAGCGATATAATAACCACCCGATGCGGCAACCCCTCCCATGGAGACCACCAAGGGAATGCCGGCTTGGCGAATCAGTTGAGTCTCCCGCCAAATGATATCCGAGGCCAAGGCCGAGCCGCCTGGAGAATTAACACGCAGAACCACCGCTTTGGTTTTCTTGTCGAGGCGGGCTTTTCGAAGGGCTTCGCTGATTCGATCGCCACCCATTTGTCCATCCCCGCCCTCCCCGCTCACGATATCGCCTTCGGCATAGATGACGGCGATTTTGTCTTTGGTTTCTTTGGTGGCAGGGGCGGCGCCTGGCAGGGTTTTTTGATCCTTTTCGTCCAAACTGCTGAAGTATTCATCGGCCGTAACCAAGCGCAGTTTGTCGATGGATTTGGCCTTGGTGCGGCGCTGCATCCAGGTCAAGACTTGATCCCGGTACATTAAGCTGTCCACGAGGCCCGCCTTCACGGCCGAGGCAGCGTTGCGCACGACGGCATCGGCAGCCATCCGCCGTAAAGTATCCGGATGCAGGGCTCTGTTCTTGCCAAGGTGGTTGAGCATTTCGGCATAAACCCCTTGAATCAAAGCGTTTTGTTGGAAGCGATTTTCTTCGGAAAGGTTCTCGCGCACCAACATTTCGCCGGCGCCTTTGAATTTGCCAACACGAATTAATTCGATTTCCATATCCAATTTCTCAAACATCCCTTTGAGAAAAACAGGCTCGGTGGCCAAGCCGTTCAGCATCGCCATGCCGGTGGGCACCATGCAGAGGGGTTTGGCCATGGATGCCAAAAGCAAATTGCCTTGGCTGTAGGATTCGGCGTGGGCGATGACCCATTTGCCACTGCGTTTGAAGCGTTCAAGGCCTTCGCGGACCTGGTCGCGCTGGGTCATGTCCCCCTGCACTTCACTGAGATCCAGAAAGATCCCCTGAATCTTGGGGTCCTTGGCGGCATGGTGAAGGACCACCAAAAGTTCCTGCACCGAAACCCCTTCGTTGGATTGAAAATTCATCCAATCAAAATTGGACAAGGGGTTTTCGCTGCTACGTTCAACCAAGGGTTGATCCAGTTGCAAGTGAAGAATAGACCCTGATTCAACTTCGAAGGAGGAGCCACTCCCACCGGAGGCGGCAACGCCGGCGATGATCACCACCACAACGAGGAAGCCCAGGATTTGGAAAAGGAGAAGGCCCAGCATGGTGGCCAAAACGGTTCTAAAAAATGATTTCATGGTTGTGAGTTAAAAAAGAAGGTTGAAAAAGTGTCAAAAGTGGGGGTGGTTATTTATTTAGGGCCCGGATTCAATGGTCTTGATACAGCGTGCCAACTCAACCAATAACGACCAAGTCAAAGGTAAACGATAACATGCATCGCAAAGCAATCATAGGGCTGGGTAGCAACCTGGGCGATCGGTACGACAACCTCCAAAAGGCCCTTCAATGGCTGGAGAATGTGGTTGCTCCGCCCTTGGCAGCCTCCTCCGTCTGGGAGTCGGAACCTTGGGGTTACCAAAGCACCCATCCTTATCTCAACAGGGTCGTTATCCTCTCCACTGATTTGGAGCCAAAGGCCTTGCTTCGGGTCTTGCTGGGCATTGAAAGGCGAATGGGGCGGGATCGGCAGGCCGAACGCGGAACGGCGGATCGTCCCATTGATTTGGACCTTTTGGGGATGGAAGACCTGGTGGTGACCGAAGACGGTCCCGATGCGTTGGTTTTGCCACACCCCCGCATGCACCTAAGGCGATTTGTCTTGGAGCCTCTCAACGAAGTTTGGCCCCGCTGGGTTCACCCGGTTTTGGGACAAAGGGTCGAAGAATTGCTCATAAACTGCACGGATACCTCGGTCCCCGTCCGGGTGGAGCCTGTCGTCGGCGGAATGGAAACCCTGGCCTAAGCCAGCAGGCATGGCGAAAGGATCCCACCGCAAATACATCGTTATTGAAGGCAATATCGGGGCCGGCAAAACGACCTTGGCCACTCGGCTTGCCGCCGATTGGGGCATGCCCTTGCTCCTCGAGAAGTTTTTGGACAATCCCTTTTTGCCCCTTTTTTACCAACATCCGGAGCG
>CAIOCC010000060.1 GCA_903856555.1 uncultured Bacteroidota bacterium | reverse complement strand
GCCTATTACCGCCCCACCGAAGTGGACCTTCTGATCGGGGATGCCACCAAAGCCCGCACCCAACTAGGCTGGACACCCCGTCACAGCCTGGATCAATTGGTGGCCGAAATGGTTCAATCAGACCTTCACAGAGCCCGTCGCGCAGGATGAGTTCGTTTGCGAACCACCAAGACGCCACCGTTCTGGTGGCCGGGGCCGGCGGGATGGTGGGCTCGGCCCTGCGTCGCCTTCTGGAGGCCCGCGGTTATACCCGCTTGCTCTGCCCGCGCAGCAGCGAATTGGATGCGCGCAACCAGGCGGCGGTGCAGGCTTACTTTGAGCGGCATCGTCCCGATTATGTGATGATCGCTGCGGCCAAGGTGGGGGGTATCCACGCCAACAACACCTACCGCGCCGAGTTTCTCTACGATAACCTGATGATCGAGGCCAACTTGATCGAGGCCGCGTACCGCAACGGGGTGACCAAGCTTTTGTTTTTGGGTTCTTCCTGTATTTACCCCAAAATGGCCCCTCAGCCGATCGTGGAAGAGGCTTTGCTGACCGGTCCCTTGGAGCCCACGAACGAGGCCTATGCCTTGGCCAAAATCGCGGGCATCAAACTCTGCGATGCCTACCGTCATCAATACGGCTGCGATTATATCAGCCTCATGCCCACCAACCTCTACGGCCCCGGGGATAATTACGATCCCGAAAACAGCCATGTGTTACCGGCTTTGATACGCAAGGTTCACTTGGCTTATAAACAGAACGATCCTTTCATTACCCTCTGGGGGAGCGGGACGCCCCTGCGGGAATTTCTCTTCGTGGATGATTTGGCCGAAGCCTGTCTTTTGGCCATGGAGGTCTGGGACCAAAGCGGCTTCCTCAACGTGGGTTACGGTTCGGATCTCAGCATCGCCGACCTGGCCCATACCGTCAGCGAGGTCCTCGGTTACCGCGGCGAAATCCGCCTGGACCCCACCAAGCCCGACGGCACCCCCCGCAAGCTCATGGACTCTTCCCGCATTCGTTCCCTGGGTTGGGCGCCCCGCACCCACCTCTCCCAAGGCATCGCCTTGGCTTACCAAGACTTTCTAAAAAGGTATCCCGTTGAGTAGTCGGCCGGTCAAAGTTTTGATGATGGGATTTGGGCGGATGGGTCAGCAGCACGCCCGTTTGCTAAGTCGTCTCAACGGCTCGGTTCGCTTGGTGGGGATCGTGGATCCCCTTGCCGATTTGTCGGTGATGGATGCCGATATTGCGGGGGTTCCTTTCTTTCTTTCTTGCAAGGATTGGAAAGAGTCCGGAAACTCGGCGGATTTGATGATGATTGCCAGCCCCAACGGTTGGCACCCCACCCATATGGGCTATGCGATGGACATGCGCATGCCGGCTTTGGTCGAAAAGCCTCTATGTGTTCGAGCCCAAGACGCGGATGCGTTGATTGCCCGTTCGGAGGCCCATGGTATTCCTTGCTGGGTCATGATGCAGGCCCGATGGAATCCCACTCTTCGACACCTCAAGGAATTGGTCGACGGAGGGGAATTGGGTGAAATTCTTCACCTAGATATTCAATGTTACTGGAATCGAGACCACGAATATTACCGTCCCGGAGGTTGGCAGGGTCATTCCGAGCTGGACGGGGGCACGCTTTATACCCAATTCTCTCATGTGGTAGATGCGGTGCAGTGGATTTTTGGTCCTTGGTCGGAGGTGCAGGCCCGCTTGCACAATCGCACCCATTCAGGCATGCACCGCTTGGACGATGGAGGTCGAATTACCTTCACTACTTCCGGTGGAAAACGGGAGGATGGCACGCCCGCGGAACCGGCCCTGGGCTCCATGGTGTACAGCACCTCGGCCTATGGGGGCAACTTGGATCAGTCGATCACGGTGTTGGGTTCCAAGGGGGCGGTACGGATCAGCGGTCAGTACATGAACCAATTCTATTATTACAAAGTCCAAGGCCGAGACAAGCCGCCCATTCTGCCTACAGCGGGTCCCGACGAGCATCGCCTTGCCCTTTGGCGTCAGGTCATCGCCACCTTGCAATTGGGTTCCACCGATGAGGGGCTGGTTGGGCTTCGAGAAGCTCGTTCGGTGACGGCTCTAATCGAGGAGCTTTATGCCAACGCCGAATGTGGGTCCCAAACCATGAGCCATCTCCAATTGGAATCTGTCTTAATGCCACCACGCTTATGAGTACGACCATGGATTACCGTCGCAAGGATGAGGGCTACTTCACCAATACCCGCAAGGATATCGGGGAGCTTTTGCCGCCTCGTTCGACCATGGTTGGAACCCTACGTGTTTTGGAATTGGGTTGTGGGGACGGGGCCACCTTGCATTGGTTACGGCAATCAGGCTATGCCGATCAAACTTGGGGCATTGAGTTGCGGGAGGATATGGCCCTCAGGGCCGCGGACAAGGTGGACCAGGTTTGGGTCGGTGATGCGGTGACCCGTCTTGCTGAAATTCCTTCAGGTTCAGTCCACGGTATTTTGTGTTTGGATGTACTGGAACATTTGCAAGACCCGTGGGCGGTGGTGGATGCCCTGGCCGAAAAGCTGGTTCCAGGGGGATGGATCATTGCAAGTATTCCCAACCTGCGTCGCCTTCCAGTGTTATGGAATCTTGGAATAAGGGGTCGTTTTGATTACGCAGATAGCGGGATCATGGACCGTACCCACCTGCGCTTCTTTACCCGCAGGACAGCCATTTCGTTGATGAATCGCAAGCCGTTGCAAGTTGATCAGGTGACCGAAACGCCCCATGCCCCGAATTCTTTTTCGGCGTGGTGGAACCGGTTGACCCTGGGCTCGGCCCGCGGTTTGGTGGCCGAACAATACCTAGTCCGAGCGGTGAAGTCCCGAACATTGGGCGCAATAGCGTTGATATTGACGGTGTTATGTTGCTATACCCGCCCGGCGAAGGCCCAGAGCATGCCGGTCGGTGCCGTTTTCTGGGAGGATGCGTTGCGCAGGGGTCAACTCTTGGGACGCTTGGATAGCAATATTTCTTTCATGCTTCGGCCGGTGGATCCCAGCTCGGCCATGGGCCTTCACCAGGGTTGGGGATACGACTCGCTTTGGGCTCCAGCCCATCGTTTGCAGCCACTACCGGAACTCAACCGTTGGGACACGCTTCGTTGGGGTCGTTGGAATATTC
>CAIOCC010000059.1 GCA_903856555.1 uncultured Bacteroidota bacterium | reverse complement strand
GGAAAAAGGTTCGTTGGGTTGCTTAAGCGTTAAGCGGGGCAATTATAAGGGTTTTGGACCTCAAAATGGGTCATCACCCCAAAAAACAATGCCCGGAACGAATCCGGGCACTGAATTTTGGAAAAAGGACTAAAAAAGGCCCGCGTTTAGCGCTGAACTTGAAGGCGGCGAAGGAGGCTCTTGGAGGTTCCAGAGGCATCCATCCATTGGAGGCGTACTTGGTACGTGCCAGAAGGAACTCCCTCCAAACCCAACCGAGCACCAAGTTCACCACCGGATACTGCTTTGCGATCTGAAGTCACCACTCGACCCAAGGCATCCACCATTTCAACCGACCAGGAACGTACCCCGGACTCCAGCGTCCATTGAAGGTTCAGGACATCGCGGGCAGGATTGGGCCACAATTGCAGTCCCTCCATCGGAAGGGCCTTGGTAGACAAACGAGGCATGATCAAGGTCGCGCCGTCGATGGTCTGTGCCATAGGGTCTGCAATTTCACTCATGGAGCCCAGGGCCAAGGAGGCAAAATCGACTTCAACCCCCTCTTCGGACTGCAATTCCATTTCAAACAGGAGATCCCCGGCACGGACTTGGTGGCCTTCGAGAGCGGCCCATCCCATACGCAGTCGGCCTTCAGCCAAATGATGCAGGAGGGCGTTTTCACCCATTTTGGAGTGGATGGCAACCAGTTCCAGGCCGGCGGGCCATGGCATATCCAGCGTCAAGGCTCCCATATCCATGGCATTCCCGGCCAAAACCGATACGCGCTGGGTTTGACCCTTCTCCAAAGCAATGGCATGGCTCGAAGGAAGCAAACGAGGCAGAGCAAGGCGACCGGAAGTACTACCGAAGTACGAAGCGTTCACATCCCCCGAAGCAAGGCCGGTCACCGAGGCATTGAGAAGACGACCGGTACTAAAGTCCAAGGTGCCGCTGCTGTACTGCCAATTTCCTGAAGGGAAAGCGTTCAGTGAACCGTTGGAACGGCGGATTATCATTAAAGCATCGGTGTTATTGACCAAGGTCGAAGCATTCACATCGGCGGCAAGGGCCACAATGGGCGTCGGATTCAACAAACCCTGATAAATACGACGGGCTTCAAGGGCATCGGTAGCATTCACCCCACCCCAGGCGCGGCTTGCATTGCCTCGGACTTGGTAGGTACCGGCCGCAAAATTCTCCAAGCTAAAACGTCCATCGGTTCCTGAGGTCGTCGTGGCAATCACCTGACCGTTGGTGTTCACCAAGCGCAGGGTGTCTCCTACCAAGGCGGTCGCCTGGGTATTGGCATAGGTCAATCGACCGCTGAGCAGGTTAAAGCCCATTCCAACCTCGTACAAGGCCAAGGTTCCACTGATTTCGTTGGCAACCAAGAGCAAAGGCTTTCCGTTGGGGCTCTGATCGTGACCCAAGAACTGAATCACTTCGGCACCGCGATCGCCGGCCAAGCCTGTTGTTGTGCGGGTATTCAAATAACCACTAAAGACCGGAGCGGATGGGTTGGTGACCTCAAAGGCCATCACACCACCAACACGCTCCAAAGCGATGAAGGCGAAGGTACGCGAGCCGATTTTGCCAACGGCAACACCCTCGGGCTCAGGACCTTTGGAGCGGCTGCGGTTTTTGCGTGTATTGCTTTCGCTATCTGCATTAAAGAAAGGGCCCCAAGTTGGGTCGGCCAAAACAATCGACTCAATCAGGTTTTTGGACTCGTAAACCTGGGCACCGGTGGCGGCATTGTAAATCGCAAAGGAACGTGGGCCCACCATGTGCAATTCGTCGTAATCGCCGTCCGCGTCCAAGTCACCGCTTTGATTGGTAATTCGTAGGCGTCCCAAAGCATGACTTTCTTTGAGCATCGCTCCGTTGGGGAAGCGCGTGGCATCCAGATTGACCGCTCCAACAGTGGTGCGCTCGTTCAACACAGCGTACTCCCGCTCATCACCTTCGTTGGCGGTCACCAAATAGGTCGTGCTACCAATGCTAAAATTACCTAAAGCATCCGGCATGTAGAAAGACCTCACAGGCCAGTTGGTCATCAAAACCACCCCGTTGTTATCCGAAGCATCGAAACCGTTCTGAGCTGTCTGATGATTTTTCATACCCATAGGGGTAATGTTGGTAACAATTTTGTT
>CAIOCC010000058.1 GCA_903856555.1 uncultured Bacteroidota bacterium | reverse complement strand
GGCATGCAACCAGGCCGGATTCCCGATTTGATAGGTATAACCCCGCTCCGGACGGTGATCAATGGTATGACCGTGGCTGGCGACGAGGCAGGGTGCATCGTGGGGGCCCGAAGGTGGGGTATCCTGAAGCAGGCGGCTGATTTCATGGGCCCACCAACGCCCCAAGTCCACATCCAGGTCCAGAAGCTCCTGGCGGGCGGCATCGGGGCCCGACGAAGTCGTTCTTGGAAGGTCTCATCGTATGGAACGGTGCGGCTTTTTAGGATTTTGTAGGACCAAGGTCGCGTTGGTCCGTAGCCAAATCGCGCCAAGCAAAGGTCCACACCGTCCAAGGAGGAACCCGACATGAGCCCCAGGACCACCGCCTCTCCGGCCTGCACGTGGCCCAACATGGCTTCAAGAGAAAGGTGAGCCGCCAAGCGCATTACGAAAAAATTTCGTGAGCCTCCTGGCGGACCATGCTACGCAGTTCATCCAAGCCCGCCCCTGTTTTGACCGATATAAAAACAGATAAGGGATGCCGAGCGCGGTGGCTACGCTCAAAGGAATTCATTTCTTCGGGCTCCAGTTGCAGCGCGTCGGTTTTGTTATAAACCCGGATGATAGGGGTCCCGGTGATGCCAAGGTCCACCAACGTTTGATCCACCACCTGGATCTGGGATTCAAAGCCCGGATGCGAGGCATCGATCACGTGGAGGAGCAAATCAGCTTCGCGCGCTTCGTCCAGGGTGCTTTTGAAGGATTCCACCAAGTGATGGGGTAGTTTGCGAATAAATCCGACCGTATCGGATAACAACAAAGGCTGGCTGTCCAAGACCCATTTGCGGACGGTGGTGTCCAGGGTTGCAAACAATTTATTTTCGGCAAACACTTCGCTTTTGGTCAGTCGATTCAGCAGGCTGGATTTGCCAACATTGGTGTATCCGACCAAGGCCACCCGGTACTGGGTTTGGCGGTTCTTGCGTTGGGTTTGGTTTTGGCGGTCGATCTCCTGAAGCTTGGTTTTCAAGAGGGTGATTCGGCTTCGAATAATCCGACGGTCGGTTTCGATTTCCTTTTCACCGGGGCCTTTCATGCCGATCCCTCCTTTTTGTTTGGAAAGGTGGGTCCACATCCGTGTTAATCGGGGCAAAAGATATTCGTGTTGAGCCAGTTCAACCTGCAGCCGGCTTTGGGCACTGCGGGCCCTGGCCGCAAAAATATCCAGAATCAACGTGCTGCGGTCCAGGACTTTGATGGATGCCTCCAGGGGGTCCGGGTTAAAGGCTTTTTCGATGTTACGGAGTTGGGCCGCACTGAGTTCATCGTCAAAAACCACCAGGTCCAAACCTTCTTGGTTGGCATAGTCCACCATCTCCCGGAGTTTGCCGCTGCCCACATAACTTCGGGGATCCGGGTGGGCCAAGCGTTGGGTAAAGCGTGCGCAGACGTTTGCCCCAGCTGTTTCACTCAAAAACTCCAATTCGTCGAGGTACTCGGAGGTTTGGTTTTCGGGTTGTTGGGGGGTAATCACCCCCACCAGGATGGCCCGCTCCTTGGTTCCGGTCACGGGACTAAGCATGGTTCGATTCGGTTGGTTCGTTGTTATGATTTCGCAGGGTCTGGGTCCAGTCGCTGATAAAATCCATGGGCAAAATACGCAGGCCTTTGGTTTTGCGACCACCGGGAAGGATACCGGCCTCGATGCCTTGGTGGGAGGAAAGGACGACTTTGTCAAAACCCAACTTGCGGGCCTCGGCCAGGCGAGCGTCCATGCCTGAAACGGGCCTTAATTCTCCTCCCAATCCGATTTCGGCGATGAAGGCACAACGGTTGGACAGAGGCAAATCCAGGAGCGAGGATACCAGGGCAGCGCAGACCGCAAAGTCCAGCGCCGGGTCGGAGGTTTCGAGACCACCGGCCAAGTTCAAAAATATATCGTGTTGGGACAAGGGCAGCCGGCATCGTTTTTGGAGGACGGCGATCAGCATTTGGAGGCGCTTGTGTTCAAAGCCCGTGCTGTTGCGTTGGGATTGGCCAAAATTGGACGGTGAAACGAGGGCCTGAACTTCGACCATGAGGGAGCGGTTGCCTTCGCGGGTATTGCCAATCGCTATTCCCGAACGGTTTTGCCAATGCCGACTCATGAGCAGATCGGATGGATTCAGCACCTCTTTCAAACCATCGCTATCCATCTGATAAATCCCCAATTCGTGGGTGGCGCCAAATCGATTTTTGAGGCTGCGCAAGAGGCGGTAGGATTGATGACGATCGCCTTCAAATTGTAACACCGTGTCTACCAGGTGTTCCAGGACTTTGGGCCCCGCAAGGTTGCCGTCCTTGGTGACATGCCCGACAAGGATAACGGGTACATGGTTTTGTTTGGCGTATTGCATGAATTCTCCTGCCACATGCCGAATTTGGGCCACGGTTCCCGGAGCCGAGTCCAATTCTTGTTGAAAGAGAGTTTGGACCGAATCCACCAAAATCAATTGGGGCTTGGTTTCTTCAATGGCACGAAAAATGGCGGTGGTTTCGGTTTCGCATAACAACAAACAGCGGGAGTGGAGGGATCCCAGTCTTTCGGCCCTAAGGCGAATTTGTTGCCGGCTTTCTTCGCCGGAGACATAGAGGGTGGTCAGATCGGTGAGCCTTAGAGCCAATTGGAGCAGCAAGGTGGATTTGCCGATACCGGGTTCGCCGCCCAGCAAACAGAGGCCCCCGGGGACCAAGCCACCGCCCAGCACCCGGTGCAATTCCCCGTCAGGTACCGGAATGCGCCATCGCTCTTCCAAAACGATTTGGTCGATGGCCTGTACCTCCCCTTGCCCGTGGATTAAATCCCCGGAAGCTTTGCGTCGGTCCGCTTTGGGCTGGGCCGGGCCTGGTTCCAAACTTTCAACCAAGGTGTTCCAAGCCTGGCAGGAGGGGCATTGCCCCGACCATTGGGGGGTGTGGACTCCACAATCCCGGCAACGAAAACTGCGTTTGATTTTGGCCATGAAGACACGAAATTACACCATCCCGCATGCGTCCCCTTGCTTTATCATTGCATGGATGAAATTCGTTTTGATTTGTGCCCTGATGTTGCTAGTGGGGGTGGGTCAGCCCCTGCGGGCCCAAAGCCTTCAGCCAGCCGAAATTCAAATCGGGGTTCAGCATTTTCAAAAACAAGAATGGGAGTCCTGTCTTCGGGTTTTGGAGCCTTTTTTGACCCATCCCGAATGGTATTCCACGGCCTACGCCTACAGCTACGCCTCTTTGTTGCAGACCAAGGCTTGGGAGGAGGCCGAGAAATTGGCCTACAAGACGGGGCGCCGCTGGAAGGGATCGGTGCATTACGATGTGGATCGGGGCCATGCGATGCGATTGCGGGGCCGTACCGAGGAGGCGGTTCGGCTTTTTGAGGGT
>CAIOCC010000057.1 GCA_903856555.1 uncultured Bacteroidota bacterium | reverse complement strand
GATACGCGGCAGCAGAGCTCCGCCCACTTCACAGCCCATTCCCGTAACATGAAATACATAAACCGGTTTGTTGGTCTGGATAATTTCGGAAGGGTTGTTGACCGTCAGGGGATAGGTTTCCCCGGCCGATGTAAAGGTGTATAAAGCCAACCCGTTGATTCGTAGGACGGTACCGGTATCTGTGGCGGTCACATAGTAGCGGTCCGGCAGGGCATTGCTGCCTCCTTGGTTGCTTAGGATTCCTTTGCCAACAATGTATTCGGTGCCGACCGACTGTACGGGTACCAACTGATCTCCAACCATATCCCGGCAGGGACCATACTGACCCAGGTCTTGGACGGCATCGTCCGAATAGGTCACCGCAATGGGCTTGTTGCTGTTAATGAGCGATCCGCTGACTTTGTTAAGACCACCCGTTCCCACCGCAACCCCCGAATAGGTTTGGCCCCGCATCAGCATACGCTGAAAGGTTTGGTTGGCGTTGTGCCCTACGATATCGCTGCGGGGGCTTACCGTAATTTGGGTGCTGTCCTGGGTGGCGACGATATCAAAACGACTGCGCGCTGCGGGAACCAGGGATGCATCGTTGACCCAGGCCGCCAACGAGGCTTGGCCTCCCACAAAAAACCGCAGACCCAAGGCCGTCTTGCCTTTGAGAGTAAAGGAAGCTGCGTTCTGGGGGGAACGAATTTCGTAGAGAACACCTACGGGCTGGGTGGAACGTATGCGCAGTCCCAAATTGAGAATCGCGTTGGCCGGTTGGTTTTCCAATTGGGCCAGGCGCGCTGTGAGCTCATGGACCAAGACACTGTTCGGGGCAACGGTCAAGTTGATGGGGGCGAATCCAACGGGGTTTGCCGGTTGATCCACGGTGATTTGGGCTCCCGAAGGTCCGGCCGATAGATGCAGTGAGACGGGAACCTCGCCCAATCCAGCGCTGGCCTCCGGGGCCGCAAACCAAAACAAGGTATCGGTCTGGGCCAAGGCCGCAGGAACTTTCAGCAGGGTCCAACAAAAAACAACCCACAGGGCCCTGATCAGACGATGATTGAATACAGGCATGTTCGGATGGGATGTGGTGTTAGGGGCGTTGCGTTACAGGATAGGGGCAGCCATGGGTTCGGGTTGCCGGGATGCGAACATAGGAACTTTGGCTCAAATCCCGCAAGGCTTCGCCAAGGTCCTGTCGGATTCCGATCGCACGGCCCTCGGGGTCCTGGTCAACGGCTCCAACATAGCGAATAGACCAAGTATCTAGCCGGATTTTGCGACCCCATGAAAATGGATTCCTCGCTTGTTCACGGTCTTTTTGGAGGAGGACCAGGGTGGGCAAACGAGCGATGCGATAGGCCCCCATGCTTTGACCAAGTAAATCTTTGTAAACTTTGGCGCCTGGGTAGGGGATCAGGCTGGAGTCCAATGCGTGGGGGAAGATCCACAGGATTTCGCCGTTGAGTTCCGCTATTTTTTCTTTTAAACCCACTATTCTGGGCAGGTAGAGGTGATACGCAGGGCATGCGATGTCGCCAAAAACCAGCAATAAGATCTTCTGGTTTTTGGGATGCCGCCACGAATTTCTGCGACGCTTTGGTCCATGGAAGGGTTGTAGGTGCAGGCCTGGCGCGCGTTCACCCCAACGCAGAGGGGCTTTTTCGGGGACCTGCGCCGTGGAGGTCGTCCCCAAAGCCCCCCCAACCAACCACAGGGCCCAGACCCCTAGGAGGATGGCAAGTTGTTGGAGTCGAAGTTTAGAAAAGTGGGGCACGGTTGGGCTGCATTGTTTCCCTCAAATTTATCTTTGGCTGTGCTCAAGCAGACCCGTTCAACCGAGAATTACCTCAAAGCGATTTATCGTTTGTCGGGCTACGATTACGGGGGCCTTCCCGAAGGGCACGACGCCTATCCAGTCAACACCAACACCCTTGCGGCATCGCTCCACACCAAGCCATCCTCGGTGACTAGCATGTTGCTCAAGTTATCTGAACGAGGTTTGGTAGACTACCAGCCCTATCAAGGGGCTTTGCTGACCCCTTACGGGTTCAAATTGGCATCCCATGTGGTTCGACGCCATCGGCTTTGGGAATATTTTTTGGCCGGTAACCTGGGCCTGGGTACCGGGGAAATCCATGAACTCGCCGAGGAATTGGAACATGTTCGGTCTGTTTTGTTAACGGACAAGCTCTCGGATTTTTTGGGGACCCCTACCACGGACCCGCACGGCAACCCCATCCCCGGCTCGGACGGGCAAACCGTTGGGTTGCACCGAGTCGCCTTGGGGTCGTTGGATCTCGATTTATCCGGTCCATTGGTTTTTGCGGGGATTCAAAACCGTGATTTGAATTTGTTACGGGATGTGAATGCCCTGGGCTTGCTGTTTGGTCAGGCATTTGAAGTCATTCATCGTGGTTCCGCGGCGGGAGAATCCTGGGAACTTCGTTTAGCGGATGGGCGTACCGTGCATTTGGAGGAACAACAAGCGACGACCTTGTTGGTTGTGGCCAAAACCGGCATGCAGACTTTGCCCACCTAGTTCGGCCCCAAGACCCATGCGTAATAACATCCCTTCGGGGGAAAAAATCGTCACCTCCTTTGTGGTTGGCCCTGAGGATACGGCTTCTTTTGGGGGTGTTGAAGTACACCCGGTTTGTTCGACCTTTGCCATGGCAAGGGAAGCCGAGTGGGCTTGCCGGCAATTTGTTTTGAAACTGCGCGAAGACCACGAAGAAGGCATCGGTAACGGCTTGACTATTGAACACAAGGCGCCGGCTCTGATGGGTCAAAGGGTGGATGTCATCGCAACGCTGGAGGCCTGCAATGGCAACGATGTGTTATGCTCCTGGGAGGCTTTGGCCAGCGGGCGTTTACTGGCGACCGGTACCTGCAGCCAAAAGGTTCTGGACCGAGGGCTACTTCAACAACGCTTTGACCGATTGCGCGATACGCTATGAGCCCGGCCCCCAAATCCAAACCCGTAACACCGGAGATCATCAACCGCAAAGCCCAGCACGATTACGAGATCTTGTTGCGCTTTGAAGCGGGAATCGTGCTGACAGGCTCGGAAATCAAGAGCCTACGCGATGGCAAGGCTGGGTTGGGCGATTCCTATGCTGTCTTTGACGGCCCCCAACTCTTGGTGCGCAAGATGCATATTGCGGCGTATGCCCAGGCTTCGTACCTAAACCACGAGCCTTGGCGCGATCGCCTTCTATTGCTCAACAAAGCCGAGCTCCGAAAAATCCATCACCGCATCACCGAAAAAGGATTGGCCCTGATTCCTTTGCGTTTGTTTTTTAGCGAAAGGGGTTGGGCCAAGTTGGAATTGGGATTGGCCCGAGGTCGCAAATCCCACGATAAGCGCCAGGCCCTCAAAGAAAAAGACCTGGACCGGGACCAGCAAAGGGAAACCGAACGGTAACCCTAGCGGGACCAGCCCTCGGCCCCTGTCAGGGGCACGAATCGAAAGCCGGGGTAGGACTGGGTGCTGAATTCCCCTTCCGAAAGTCGGGTGATTTTGAGCATGGTTTGTTCTTCGAGCGTCCCCACCGGGATCACCAGATACCCCCCCACTTTGAGTTGATTTTGGAGGGCGGATGGAACACTTGGGGAGGCGGCCGTGACCAGAATACGATCAAAGGGGGCAAAGGAGGGAAGGCCCAGACTGCCATCCCCCACAAAGAGTTTGGCGCGGCAATTCAAGTGTTTTAACAACGATTGCGCAGGCTGATGCAGGGGCTTGATGGTTTCGATGCTGTAGACCCGGGCGCCCATTCGGTCCAAGACAGCGGCCTGGTACCCCGAGCCGGTGCCAATTTCCAAAACTTTGAGGTGGGGGGCGACTTCCAGGAGGCTGCTCTGAAAGGCCACGGTGTACGGCTGAGAGATGGTCTGGCCTTCTCCAATGGGCATGGCCTTGTCCTGGTAGGCCATTTCGCTGAGGGCATGGTCCAGGAAAAAATGACGTGGGACCTCCCACATGGCCTGCAGAACGGCCGGGTCGGCGATGCCTTTGGATTTGAGTTCTTCGATGAGTTGCCTGCGCATACCCTGGTGACGGGGGGTATCCCGTAGCGATAGGGCGGTGAGTGGAGGCATAGAAGGCATAAATTTACAGGGTGCAGGCTTTAAGTTTGTCACAATCATGCATACAGAGCCTCTTTCGGTACCCCCGGTTCGCGTGGCCCTTCTGGGGGCTGGGCACCTCGGCAAAATTCATCTCAAATGCCTGCTCGAATTGCCGGAGCGGTTCCACGTGGTGGGGGTCTACGACCCAGATCCTTTGGCCTTGGCCAAGGCAGTCGAGGTCTTTGGGGTCCCTGGCTTTGATCAGCCCGAACCTTTGATGGACCTGGTGGATGCCGTGGATATTGTGGCCCCCACCCTTTCGCATTACGATTTGGCTTTGATGGCCCTGCGTCGCCTCAAGCATTTGTTCATCGAAAAGCCGCTGGCCGGCACCCCGGCTCAGGCCCTTGAAATGCTCAACATGGCCCGCGAGGCCGGGGTCAAGGCGCAGGTGGGGCACGTCGAACGCTTTAATCCTGTCTACACCCGGGCCGCCGCTATGGGCCTGGCGCCTCGCTTTATTGAAGCCCATCGTTTGGCTTCCTACAACCCCCGCGGTACCGATGTATCCATTGTTCTGGATTTGATGATTCACGATATCGACCTGGTTTTGGCGATGGTGCGCTCTGAGGTGCGAGATGTCAAAGCCAGTGGGGTCTCGGTGGTTTCATCCACCCCGGATATTGCCAATGCCCGTTTGGAATTTCACAACGGAACCGTCGCCAATTTGACAGCCAGTCGAATCAGCCTCAAGGCCATGCGCAAGATGCGTATTTTTCAAAACAACGCCTACCTCTCCTTGGATTTTTTGGACAAAAAGTTGGAAATGATCGAATTGCAAGACCAACCCGGTGAGGGATCCAACTGGATCGAATTGGGACTGGGTCCCGAAAAGGCTCCGCGTTACATGGCCGTTGAACGAAGCGAACCCCCGGTTGGTAACGCCATCCGCGATGAATTGGATGCCTTTGGACGTTGCATCCAACAAAACACCAAAGAAGCCGTTAGTATCGAAGAGGGTTACCAAGCCCTGCGGGTTGCCAATATGATTCTGGACAAAATTGCCAATGCGTCGTAGCCTTGGGGTCGGCCTTTGGGCGATATCCCTTTTTCTGCTCCAAAGTTGCGGTTGGTATGCCAAGGACCAAGGGGTCCCGGCCTACCTTCATGTGGATACGGTGCAGGTCGTAGGCACCCCCCAAACCCAGGGCACCCTTTCGGCCCGCGTCAAGGATGTTTGGTTGTACATCGACGGGGATCTTCAGGGAGCCTACCCGCTCCCGGCGACCATACCGTTGCTTCGCGAAGGGACCGTCCGATTGCAGTTCAATGCGGGGATTTTGCTCAACGGTATATCAGCGACCCGTGCGGCCTATCCGTTCTTTGTTCCTTGGGATACCGTGGTGGATCTCTACCGTGGTCGGACGGATACCCTCAGGCCCCGCACATCGTACCGCAGCACGGTGCGATATGTTTGGTTGGAAGACTTTGATAATCTGGGATTTGGACTGCGGGCCCGCAGTGGTTCGGATACCGTCCTGCTTCGAGAAAACCGGGCGGATTCGGTTTTTGAGGGACTTTCTTCGTTGTATATGGCGGTGGATCAAAGGGCGCCGTACCTGGTGGCCGAGAGCATTGATCAATTTGGGCTCACCGCAGGGAAGCCTTGTTTCTTGGAACTCAATTACCGTAACAATGTGCCGTTGCAGGTGGGTCTGCAGAGCCAATTGGGTTCGGATATCAGCGATCCCCTCTGGATTGTCGAGTTGGCGCCCACGGCCCTTTGGTCCAAGCAGTACATCAACTTTTCGCCTTATTTAGGTGTAGTCAACGGGGCTCGTTACCGGGTTCTGCTTCGTCCATTGCACCCAAGCGGGTCAACCGTTACCAGTCGTGTTTGGGTGGATAACCTCAAATTGTTGCAATGAACCGAAGGCGCTGGGATATGCTGATGCTCATCTTGGGCGATTGGTGCGCAAGCTGCCTAGCCTGGATTTTGTTTTTTGGCTATCGACAGTCTTCTTTGCCTGGGGATTCCTGGGCTTTGAGTTTTGAGCATGGATTGCAGGGTTTGACGGGTGTGCTCACCTTGCCTTGGTTTTGGGTCCTGGTTTATGCCTTGTCCGGCTCCTACCAGGATATATACCGCAAATCCCGGCTCAACGAAACGGGGCGCATGTTGTTGGCGGTCCTTCTGGGAACCGTGCTCTTGTCGTTTGCACTGCTTTGGGATGATCAGGCTCCTTCCGAAGCTTTTTCCCTGCAGGCTGTCCTGGTTTTTTGGGCTTGGCACCTGGGTTTGGGCCTACCGATTCGCCTCTTTCTTCTGACGCGCTTGTCGCAACGATTGCGCTCGGGACGCATTCGCTTCAAAACCTTGTTGGTGGGCTCGGGCCCGGTGGCTTTGCAGCTCTACGAAGAACTGCATCAAAATCCCGGAGCCCCCAAGGCCAACGAGATTCTCGGTTTTGTCTCTCTTAACGGTCATCAAAACGAACGCCTGACGTCGGTAACCTATCCGGATTTGCCTACCCTGCGCTGCTTGGGAGGCGCGGATGCGGTGGCCGACTTGGTGCAGCGATTGGAAGTCGAAGAAGTGCTGTTGGCGGCCGAGCCCGAAGATAGGGAACATCTGACCGGCGTCCTTCAAGCCCTGCGCAGCGAGCCGGTGATCCTCAAAATGGTTCCCGTGATGTATGATTTGTTACTCGGAAAAGTAAAAATGCAACAAATCCTGGGTGCCGTCCTCATTGAGGTGCGACCTGAGGTCATGCCCGCCTGGCAAACCACCATCAAAGTCTTGATGGACAAGGCTCTGGCCTTGGTGGCCTTGGTCTTGCTTTCTCCATTAATGCTGTACTGTATGTTGCGGGTTCGCCTGGATTCTCCCGGCCCTGTTCTCTATCGTCAAGAGCGAATCGGACTCAAGGGCCGTCGCTTTTGGATTCTCAAATTTCGATCCATGCGCCAACATGCGGAGGTGGATGGCCCCCAACTTTCTTCGGTGGATGACCCCCGGATCACCCCGTGGGGGCGGGTCATGCGCAAATGGCGATTGGATGAACTCCCACAGTTTTGGAATGTGTTGGTAGGGGATATGTCCTTGGTAGGCCCCCGCCCGGAGCGCAAATTCTACATTGATCAAATTGTTAGCCGGGCCCCTCATTACCGGCATTTGTTGCGAATCAAGCCAGGCCTGACATCTTGGGGCCAGGTTCGTTATGGATACGCTGAGAATGTGGAACAAATGATACAGCGACTCCGCTACGATTTGGTTTATGTGGAGAATCGTTCTTTGTTGGTGGACTTCAAGATTTTAATTTATACCTTTTTGATAATTTTGAGGGGTGAAGGCAAATAACCAACTATTTCAAAACCAGGGTGTGCGGGTTCTCCTTTTGGGGGTTCTGATGGCCTGGACCACCCTGTGGTCTACCCAGGCGGCCCGTTTGCTGATTCCCATGGACCAGAACCAAAGGGATCATCTCAAAGCCTACGGGATTGCCTACTGGGCCATCAGCCGCGGCATGGATGCTCAGTGGTTGCTGAATTACCGCGGCGGGAGTTTTGCCATGCCGCAAATTCAGGCCCTCGAAGCCGAATGTCGATTGAGGGGGGTGACCTACGAAGTCCTCGCCGAGAATACCTATACCGGACTCCTTCAAGAAGTGGCCGACCCTGCTGTTAATATGGAGGTGGTCAAACTCGAAAAAGCCCCCCGGATCGCCATCTACACCCCTCCCACCAAACAGCCTTGGGACGATGCGGTGACCATGGCCCTGACCTATGCTGAAATTCCTTACGACAAGGTGTACGATCCCCAGGTCCTGGACGGCCAGCTCCCCATGTACGATTGGTTGCATCTTCACCACGAGGATTTTACGGGGCAGTACGGCCGTTTTTATTTTGCCTACCGAAACGCTGCTTGGTACCAAGCCGAGGTTGAGGAGGCCGAACGACTGGCCCAGAGCAGGGGTTTTGCCAAAGTCTCGGCTCTCAAGTCGGCGGTTGCTCAACGGATTCGTGAATTTGTGGCCGGCGGTGGTTTTTTGTTTGCGATGTGTTCGGCCACCGATTCCTACGATATCGCATTGGCGGCTTTGGGCCTGGATATCTGCGAAACCATGTACGATGGGGATCCCTCCGATCCGTTGGCCCAGGACAAGCTCAACGACGATGCTTGCTTTGCTTTTCGGAATTTCACCCTGACACCCAATCCTTTGGAATACGAGTTCTCGAATATTGATGTGACCACAACCCGGGGGATGGTCCCCGAGACCGAGGATTTTTTCACGATCTTTGATTTCTCAGCCAAATGGGATGTGGTGCCCACCATGCTTTGCCAAAACCATACTCGTTTGATCAAAGGATTTATGGGTCAAACCACGGCTTTTAACAAAGATTTGATCAAGCCCGAAGTCCTGGTCATGGGCGAATCCAAATCCCTGAACGAGGCCCGCTACATTCATGGCAATTTTGGCAAAGGCACCTGGACCTTTTTTGGGGGTCACGACCCCGAAGATTACCAACATCTGGTCGGGGAGCCCCCCACCGAACTGAGCATGTATCCGAATTCGCCGGGTTATCGTCTTATTCTTAACAATATTTTGTTTCCAGCGGCCCGCAAGAAGAAACAAAAAACCTAGGCACCCCAAGGGCCTCCCAGCGGGAAAGAATCGTTGGTCCTAGTCCCAGAAAGTCCAATCCACCCCGAGGCGCAAACGTCGATCCCCCACGGGATAGCCCGGAACCCATTGACCAACACTGTTAGGCCAACCCAGGTTGGCATGTTCCCACCGCACGAAGAGGAGGGTTTGGCGAACTTTGATCCCGGCCAGCAAGTCCACCCAGGGATAGGCCCCAACCTGTCCACGGGCCCCTGCGGTACTTAGGGTCCACAAGCCCAATTCGGGTCGGTAATCCGGGCCGTTGAAGGCGCTCATCCAACGCAGTGCCAGCCCTCCGACCCAAGACCAGCCTTTGGAGGTTTTGCGTTGGTAATAAAAACAATCCTCCATGGACCACAGGGGAACTGCTATCCAGGTGGGGTCGCTGCTCCATTGAAGCAGATGTTGGTATTTCCAATGCCAGCCTTGTTCGCTGCGCCGATTGTACCAACGGCCCCTCAATTCGAGACGTGCGTAGGCCACCGGGCCGGGTTGGCTTTGCATAAGCAGTGCTTTCCCATCGCTGTTGGATGAATCATCGCCCAGTCCGTTGAGATTCCAGGCCACCCCGCCGTTCAAAGACCAGTGGTGGCTGCCCGCCATACTCGGTTCCCAGGTTGTGAGAAGGTTCATCCCGCGGGTGGAGGGTCGTTCGGCAACGTCCCAAGACAAGGCGTTGGTTTGCAGCAGGCGTTGTCGGTACGACGGGGGTTCAACCCAAGCCGACCATAGGGTTCGGGTTGGCAACCAAGCCCGTTTTTGTTGGGGTAGGATCTCCCATTCCAAGCGCGATGCCAATCCCAAAAACCCATGATAGAGTCCCTGCTCCATGCGCAATGTGCTCCCCCCGGGGAAGGCCCAGGATGCTTGCATGGTCAGACCCTGGTCTCGTCGATCCACGGCCGCAGGCCCGTTGCTAGGTTCGTTGGGCTGGGTGGTGCCGCTGTAGTATCGCCAATGCGACCAGGTGAGCGCCACCTGCAGGGTTCCCCACGTTGTGTTACGAGATAGCCCCAGTTCCTGACTCCATTGCCGCAAAGCGGTGCTATCGGACGCCGAACTGCTATCACGCAAGGCGCCGGGGTTGGTATAAAAACCTAGATTTTGGCCTACCCGTCCGTCCCGGAAACCCCAACGTAGGGTCTCGAAACCCATGCGATGAAAGGCCTGCCAGCCGTTGTTGTATTTGAAATCGTTGCGCAAGCTCCATCGCTGCATTCCGTTTTGGGAGGCGGCATCGCCTAAGCGCACCCCCAGGTTCAGGGGATTGTATCCCGCCGACAGCGGAGCAGTGGTGGAGGAGACCCCTCCATTTTCGTTCCAATCCAACCCCATGATTCGCCCTTCCAGCCAAACAAAATGCCGACCCGGAGCAAGGGTACCGCCCGCGTACAGATCCGTCGCACGGGATTTCCCCCCGGAGCGCTGCAAAAATCCATCGTGGGTGAGCGATCGAAAGCGAGCACCGGCGCGCAGTCCGGGACCCAATCGTTGATGGTGCTCCAACCCCAGGGTTTGTAAATTGTTACCGCCAGCCCCAAAGGCCAGTCGGGTCCACGGCTTGGGATGAGTCGGGATTTTTAGTTCTTGGTCGGCATCCATCGAACCGGGCCAAGGCCCCCACCATCGATCACGGGCGGTTTTGGGAGACCATGCAAGGGGCACCCACGGGTATCCCTCCCCTCCGGTGTGCAGGCGACTGCTTTCAGGTCCCGAAACGGTCCCCATCATCAACGGAACCAGGACCAATGAATCGTATTCCAAGGTGTCGATCTGCGTCCAGGCCCAGCGCAGGCGGGCCGTATCCAAACAAAGGGCTTTGAATTCATTCGACCCTTGCGTTTTTTGGGCCAGGGCGGGCCTCCAACCAAGGACCATCCCCAGCATGCCTGCCAACGCAAATCCTGCGATGAAACGGATTCGCTTTTGGATGAAGGAACAGTTTATTGGCGCTCCCTGCATTGGGTCACAAAGGCATTCAGGTGCTGCACCAACAGGCGACGATCCCGCTCCGGGAATTCAATTTGAATGGGGATATAGGCCAAAGGCATGGCATGTTGCACAAAGAAATCCCGATGGGGCGCCAGCTTGACCAAGTCTTTTTCGGTGGTGATGATTGCTCGGTTGGGTCCATGCAGGTCTCGAAAGGCATCCAAAATTTCATCCAAGCGCTCGGGGGTGTATTCGACATGATCTTCGTAACACAAGTGTTTATAAATCAGGCCTTGGTCATTCAGGTGGTTCCCTAACAAATCAGGGTTGGCAATCCCGGTCACCAACAGGTAATGGCCTTGGGACTCAAGGGGCCGTTGCTCAAAAGGCTCCATAAAAACGGGATCCAAATGTTCGATCGAAGAGTAAAGAACTTTGTCCGGGCTGAGGCCTGCGATTTTGCCGCTGTAATACTTGCGATCGTAGAGGCGTAGGGTGGGAGGGCATTTGGTGAAAACAACCAGATTAGCCCGGCGATATCCCTTCCAGGGTTCGCGCAGTGTTCCCCATGGCAAAAGATGGTCTTCAAAAAATGGCTTGCTGTAATCGCTCAGGACAAAACTGAGATGCGGTTTCAAACGACGATGTTGAAAGCCATCGTCCATAACAACAGCTTTGAGATTCGGAAAACGGGCTTGCAATTGTCGCAGGCCCTCCAAACGGTCTTCGCAAACGGCCAGTGGGACAAAGGGTAATTTGGCAAAAAGCATGTAAGCTTCATCGCCGAGGGTCCCGGGGTTATCGCCTTCACCGGCCAGGTGAAAACCCTTGGTCCGGCGACCGTAACCTCTCGAAAGGATGGCGATGAGCCCCAAGGATTCGTGGAGGTAGGCGGCCACGGTTTCGGTATGCGGTGTTTTGCCGGAACCCCCTGCATTGAGGTTGCCGATACAAACAACCGGGACCGATGGGGAAGTGGACTTGAGCCAACCCTGATCGTAGGCCAAATTTCTTAGCCACATGATCAGCCCGTAGACCCATGACAAGGGCCAGGCCAGGAGGTGAAACCAGGTTCGGTTCAAAGGGCCTGAGGGAAGCGATAACATGGCTGGACAAAAGTACATTACCTTTAGTGCAGCAACCCATCCGGGTTCAAGAAGCCATGTTAATTGACGAAGCGGTCCGGATTTTGGACCAAATTTTTCCACCGGGTCTGCAACAATCGTACGATCGCTGCGGATTTCAATGCGGCCGCACGGATCGAGCCTTGACAGGAATCCTTGTAGGGTTGGATGTCAGTGATGAACTCATCGAAGAAGCACTGGAACAGGGTTGCAATCTTTTGGTCACCCATCACCCCTTGCTTTTTGATCCACTCACCCGGATTGGGAACAGCGGGCGGGTGGAGCGCCTTGTTCATCGTGTTTTGGAAGCCGGTCTTGCGGTCTATGCGGCCCATACCAACGCGGATGCCATGCCCGATACGGTGAGCGGGGCCTTGGCCGATGCCCTGGGCCTTCGGAACACCCGAGTTTTGGAGCCTTTGAAGGGGATCCTTCGGCAATTGGTGGTCTACATCCCGACCGATCATGCCGAGGCTTTTCGAGATGCCCTGTTCCAAGCAGGTGCCGGGCATCTGGGGAACTATGGCGAGGCCAGCTTTGGGGTTTTGGGGCGAGGAACCTTCAAGCCGCTGGACGGGGCCCAGCCTTTTTTGGGTCAGGTGGGTCAGAGGGAAGAGGTCGAAGAATGGCGCTTGGAATTTGTATTCGAAGCCTGGAAAACCCCCGCCATCCTGGAGGCCATGACCCAGGCCCATCCCTACCAGGAGGTGGCCTACCAATTGTACCCCCTGGAGCAGAAGGTTTCCGGCTACGGAATGGGCTTGGTGGGTGATTTGGAACAAGAAATCCCTCTTCAAACCGCCCTTCAACGCATCAAAGATTTTCTGGGCTGCCCCCTTCGATACAGCAGGCCATCGCAGACGGCCCTTGAGGGCGGTAGGATACGCCGAATCGCCCTGTGCGGGGGGGCTGGGGCCTCTTTGTGGCCGCTTGCGCAGGCTGCCGGTGCCGATCTGTACCTGAGTTCAGAGTTCAAGCACCATCATTTTTTGGATGCAGGTGGTCGCTTGGTGCTGGTGGAGGCCGGTCATGCGGAGACAGAAATTCCTGCCTGCGATCGGTTGCGTCAGCGAATAACCCCCTTGTTTCGTACCTTTGCGGTCCTCAATGCCAGGTCGTCTCAAAATCCGACCGTTTACCTGACCTGAGGGATAAACCAACGCCTTATTTTCAGACAATTATGGATCATAGCGTCGAAATCAAACTGGTATCGCTCTTCAAATTGCAGCAAATCGAATCCGAAATCGACCGCCTGCGCACCTACCGTGGTGAATTACCCATGGAGGTACGGGATTTGGAGGATGAATTAGCCGGTATGGAAACCCGCCTGGAGCGTCAAAACGAAGAACTTTCCCAAATCAAGCGGCTCATTGCCGAGAAGGAGGCCGGTCTCAAAGAAGCCCAAATGCACAAGGGCAAATACGAAGAGCAGCTCAAGGGGATTCGCAACAGCCGGGAATTTGATGCGCTCAGCAAGGAAATCGAGATCCAGTCCCTCGAGATTCAGATTGCCGAAAAGAAAATCAAGGAATTATCGGCCCAAAAAGAAATGCGGAGCACCGAAATTCTCACTTTGACCGAACAATTGGGCGAGCGCCGCAACGATTTGGACAAAAAACGGACGGAATTGGACGGCATTGTTGCCGAAACCGAAGAAGAAGAAAAGCAACTGATCAAGGAGGCCGAAAAGGCTTCCAAGAAAATCGAAGCCCGTCTATTGGGTGCCTACCAGCGGATTCGTGGCAATGCACGCAATGGCTTGGCCGTTGTGAGTGTCCAACGGGATGCCTGCGGTGGCTGCTTTAACCATATCCCGCCTCAATTGCAAATGGACATCCGCCTGCGCAAGAAAATCACGGTCTGCGAGCACTGCGGTCGCATTTTGGTTGATTCGGATATGGAGACGATGATGGCCAATTAAGGGCCAGGAATTAGATTTTTCGGTTCCTTTAGCTTTTACGACTCCTTTAGGAGGAGGGCGATGGCCTCTCTTTCTTCGAAAACCCGGCGCCCGTGGGGGCTGTCTTTCAATTCTTCGGTGAGGTCTTGGCCTGCCCAGTGCTCGTAGTGCCGGCCGTTTTTCCATAAGCGACTGGCTGTCAAGTCATAAACTTTTCCTTCGAAGGCCACCCAAATTTCGGGCCTGTCCTGTCCATTGCACAACGCCAAGCGGGCTCTTCCAATAACAGGAAGCGAATCTTGAGGACTCATGGCTTAAATTTCGGCAACGATGAAGACAATGCAACCGGGTCCCCTTGTTCTGCCCGTTCGGGGTGTTTGGCCTCAATGGGGCAGGGGTTGCCGATCTGCCCCCAACGCAACCCTCACCGGGGATTTAATTCTGGGCGATGCGTGCACGGTTTGGTACAATGCCGTGCTGCGGGGCGATGTCAATGCCATCCGCATCGGGGATCAAACCAATATTCAGGACGGGGCGGTCATCCATTGCACCTATCAGCGGGCTGCCACAACCGTGGGATCGCGGGTGAGTATCGGCCACAGGGCCATCGTCCATGGTTGTACGATTGAAGACGAAGTCCTGATTGGGATGGGCGCGGTGGTGATGGACCATGCCGTGGTTGAAAGCGGTTGCATTGTGGCAGCCGGGGCCGTGATCCTCGAAAATACCCGCTGCAAGGCCGGGACCCTCTACGCCGGGGTGCCCGCCAGGCCTGTCAAGGAAGTCAGCCCCGAACAACGGTTGGCAATGCGCGAAACCGCCTTGCGTTACCTAGAATACGCGGAATGGGCCGGCCTGGAACCGCTTCAGGTGGATAACGAGCTGCTACGCTAGAAAGGACAGCGGTCATGGGTCGGCCGTTCCCAGGGTTTTGGCACCTGTGGTGAGACTGTCCTTGGTAGAGGAAGACTTTTGGACAAGCCTAAAAACCACATTAAATCGACCCAAAGGCCCCAAAAAACCGCTTTTGGCCGTAATTTAACCCGTTGAACTTGTTGCGTATTTCCCCAGTTAACCACGTCTTCTGTACTATCCGATGACCAAACTATTTCACATGTTAGCGAACCGTCGTTTGTTCCTCAGCCTTGGGTTGTGGGTTTTGATAATGGCCTGGCCCTTGGGCTCTGCCAAGGCTTCTCATATTCTTGGAGGCGAAATCACGTATCGTTGTTTGGGGAACGGTCTCTTTGAATTTACCATCAAAGTCTACCGGGACTGCAACGGTATTCCATGGACCCAAACGGCCATGGCACTGCAAGGCCCTCAAGGCATCACCAATCTACCCATTATTCCTGGTTCACCGGATGACATTTCTCCGCGCTGCCCCGGGAGTACCTACCTATCCTGCAATCCTCCTACCTCGGCATCCAACCAAAACCAGGGTTCGGTAGCTCGCTATGTTTTTCGGGGTATTGTGGACCTGAGCGCATTGGGGCCTGCACCCCCCGCCGGCTATACCTTCAACACCACCCAGGCCGGTAACGGCATTCCTTGTTGTCGTCCGACGATTGACAACAGCACCGCCGATAATGGATCGCAAACCTTGTTGGTCAAGATGTTTCCTTACCGCGACCCCAATACCAATCTATTGTTATCGCCTGCCCAGTTATGCGATAATTCTCCGGAATTTGCGACAGATCCGACCTCCTTTGCCATCCTCAATCCGGTGGATACAGTTTTCATGCAGTCCTTGGCCTTTGACCCGGATTTGGACAGCACGCGCTTCGGAATTGATTTTCCATTGGGAACCTCGGTGACCGCACCGTATGCATACACCGCTCCGTACACCGTTAACAATCCGATTCCTGGTCTGATGCAGCCTCCCTTTGTGAGCGCTAGCAATATTCCCATCAACCAGACAACGGGTGAAATTGTGTACCAACCCACCACGCAGGGAACCTTCGTGATGGTGATCAAGGTGACATCCTATCGATGCAATCAGGTTGTTTCGGAAGTTTACCGGGATTTTAACCTCAAGGTCATCCCGAATGCACCGACATCGCCCCCGGTCTTTAATCCGAACGGACCATTGAACGGGATTTTCACCCAGCGCCCGCCTTTTATCCGTGCCCCTTTTACCTTACCCAACGGGGACCCCAGTTTTGAAGGGACCTATTATGCCGGGGATACGATTGAGAGTTTTGTGAACGCCGAGGATGCCTTTCCTTCGTTGTTGGGGAATCCCAACGACCCGAGCACCTGGGTCCCGGTTCAGCAAAGCGTGAGCGTCTTTGTGCGCGGTAGTCAATTGGCAACCAACTTTCCGGGCTATAACAACTGCGTTCAGCCACCCTGCGCCCGTTTGCAGCGGATCAACGATACCACTCTACCACCCAACCCGCCCCAATTTCCGGCGACCATCTTGCCTTACGGTAACGGAACCCCTGCAGGTTTTGGTTTCACGGGGACGGTCCAGAGCGGTGTCAAAATTGTATGGCCAACGGCTTGTTCCAACCTGCCCCGAGGTGTGGCCAACTGCGGATTCCTGCTCTCCAATAACAAATTCCAGATCAACGCCTTCGATAACAATTGCCCGGTCGAAGGCCGCGACGCCCGCGTTTATACCTTCAAACTCATCAACGTGCCGCCTCTTCCGCCGGCCCGCATACGCGGTGTCTCGGTGTCTCCGACCAACGATTCGGTCACGGTTTATTGGCAAAACCCCTACGGTCGACCCGGGGCCATCATCGATACGGTGACGATTGATTCCTTGGACATTCGCAATTACAGCGATCAGAACAGCACCTTTCAGCGCAAAAAATCGGTTTCTCGCCGTATTTATTCGTTCAAACAATACCGCTTGTACCGCAAGGCCTTGGATCGTGTCACCGGCCTGGCGGCCAGCCCCTGGGTACGGGTGGATTCCTTGGCCACGTTGGATTCCAGCAAAATGGTGGATGCCTCCCCTTCATTGGATTTAGCGGCTTTTGATTATTTGTACCGGGTAGGAGTTGTTTCCCGTTGCGATTCAGTGGAGTTTATTTCGGATAGCCTCAAAGTAATCCGTGGCGAATTGTTGTTCAATTCGGCCAGTGTTACGAGCACCTTTACCTGGGATTCGATGAGCACCCGCAATCCATACATCCCACAGCATTGCTTCCCACGGTATTATATCCAAAAGCAATCCACCTTTGCCGGGGTCGGGAACTGGCAAAACGTCGATACTTTTTACGCGGTGGGCAATGCCCGTTATGTTTATTCCGAAATCACAGGGATCCCTTGCCGGGATACCATTTCGTTTAGGGCTGGTTTGCCGGATACCAACGGCACTGTTTATTGGAGTACGACTCCCAATATTGCTCTCAAGCAATCCAATCAAATAGCTCCCGTCGAATTGTTAAGGGTCTCGGTTGATACCTTGCCGAACGGTACCGGTGAGCTAGGTATCTCCATGAATTGGAAGCCCGGACCATCGGGGGCTCTGGGGGGGTACAACGTGTACCATGTATTGGATTCATCTTCTTTGCTCGCTGATTCCGTGGCCCAATCTTGGGGTTATTTTGATACGGCGTATACCCTTTATTATTATCCCGATTGCGATCCCAACCTGGGGCCAGTCTGGCTGACGGTGGCCGGGGAGGATTCCTGCCGGTTGACAGTCGGGACTTTTGATACGTCCAATTACCATAACACCATTTACAATCACGCCGAATACATTTATTGCAGCCGTGACCGGGGCATGAAATTGACTTGGAACAATTATTACAAGTGGCACCCCCAACTCCTGCGCTACCGGATTTACCGCAGCGATGTCGCGAATCCTGGTTATGTCTTGATCGATTCGGTGGCCCCGGCTCCTTACGATAGTTTGAATCGTTACCTGGATCGCAGCAGCTTGCCTTCTGGTGATTTTTATTGCTATCTGATCGAGGCGGTGCATCGCAATGGCTCGACCGCCACCTCCAATCCGGGCTGTGACACGGTTTACAATCCCTTGGTGACTTACAATCATATTCGTCGGGTTTCGGTGGATACCACCACCGGG